>CAMNPQ010000108.1 GCA_946548305.1 uncultured Pseudobutyrivibrio sp. | reverse complement strand
AAAAGTGTCTATAATGGTGCAATATTGAGGCATTTAAAAATAGATTATATCTATCCTGAAATGGATGAAAATGGTATTTATAAAGCCTGTACTTTAGAAGAAATAAAAAAGGCAGTAGATGAAACTGCCAATATGCCAAAAGCTATTATAATTACTTCACCTACATACGAAGGTTATCTGTGTGATGTGGAGAAAATTGCAGATTATTGCCATGGAAAAGGCATTATATTGATAGTTGATGAGGCACACGGAGCACACCTTGGACTACATGATAGTTTTAAATGCCAGGCAGCAGCATTTGCAGATGCTACAATTATGAGTCTGCATAAAACTTTGCCATGCCTAACCCAGACTGCTGCATTATTTATAAATAAAGGTCTTGTAGATATAGATAAAATCAGGGATGCCATTGATATATTTGAAACAAGTTCTCCCAGCTATGTGCTAATGAATTCAATAAGTGTTTGCCTGGATATAATTAGTAAGCCAAAGGATATCTTTGCAAATTATGTGGATAACTTAATTGAATTTTACAATAAATGTGCAAAATTAAAGCATTTAAAAATCATAAATACCAAAGAAGAATATAAAGACCCTGGAAAGATAATAATATCTACCAGAAATTCTGATATATCAGGTGTAGAGCTAGCCAGAATATTAAGGGAAAAATATGAAATAGAAACAGAATTATCAAGCTTTTCTTATACCCTTGCCATGACCAGCATAATGGATTCAAAGATAGGATTTGAAAGGTTAATAAATGCATTGCTTGAAATTGATAAAGATTTGAAAACCGGGATAATAAAGGTTCCACTAAATGATTTAGTAGATACCAGGAAAAAACTTGAAATCTGGGAAGCTAAGGCATTAAACAGCAAAGAAATGAATATAAATGATTCTGAGGGTAGTATTTGCGCATCAATGGTGTGTTTATATCCGCCAGGTTCCCCTTTAGTTGTTCCTGGGGAAATTATTTCAAAAAATGTTATTGAGATAATAAATGATGCCATTAGAAATGGAATACATGTAACTGGTATAAGCAAAGACAGAATCTGCGTTGTCAATTAAGTGACAGTGAATTATACTTTATTTAACAAATTTTTAAGAGGAAAATATGGGAAGCATATATTGCATAATGGGCAAAAGCTCATCAGGAAAAGATACTATTTTTAAATTATTACTGGAAAAATCTGATTTAGAATTAAATAGAATAGTGTCCTATACCACAAGACCAATTAGAAGCAACGAAAAACCAGGAGAAGAGTATAATTTCGTCACTTTAGAGGAAAAGGATGAGCTAATTAATTCTGGTAAGGTAATAGAAATTAGAAAATATGATACCGTCCACGGACCATGGTTTTATTTTACAGTAGATGACGGAAAAATTGATTTGGGAAAGAATGATTACATTGTAATAGGAACCGTAGAAAGCTTTGTCAAGATTAGGGACTACTACGGCAAGGATTCAGTTTTGCCGATATATATAGAGGTAGATGATGGAGTAAGACTATCTCGGGCACTGGCAAGAGAGCGTCAGCAAAAAGAGCCTAAATATGAGGAAATGTGTAGGCGATTTTTAGCAGACCAACAGGATTTTGCAAAAGAAAAATTAAACCTTGCAGGAATAGATAACATATTTAAAAATGACCAGGATAGTTCTATTACATGTGAAAAAATAGCTGCTTTTATAAAAAAAAGGAAGGGTTAGCATGGATATTCGAGTTAATGATGTAAGTCAGGTACAACCTACAGAAGCACCAAAAGCCACAGGACCAGTTGATGATACTTTTAAATTCACTCTTGCCCAAGCGGTTAGCGATGCAGATTTACAGGAAAAATTAACTACTCTTTTAAACGACATAGTTACTCAGGGAAAATTGCTGTCTGAACACATGGACATCAGAGATATGAAACGTTACCGTGGATTAGTAAAGGATTTTCTAAATGAAGTGGTGAATCGCAGTCACAAGTTTTCCAGAGAAAACTTTTTAGACAGACGAGGCAGACACAGAGTTTACGGTATGATAAAACTGGTGGATGAGAAGATGGATGAACTGGCTACGGCATTAGTTCAGGATGAGATGGATCACATAAATATTTTAAACAGGGTGGATGAGATAAGAGGTTTACTTTTAGATATTATTACCTAGAAATCGGAGATTTTGTTAGATGAGCTTTGCAGATATCATAGGTCAAAAAGAGGCAAAAAAACTTCTAAAGAATGCAGTAAAATCAGGAAATCATAGTCATGCTTATATTTTTAGTGGTGAGAAGGGTTCTGGCAAAATGATGTTGGCAGAGGCTTTTGCGACTATGCTTCAATGTGAAAATCCACATGAAGATGCCTGTTTGGAGTGCCATTCCTGTAAGCAGTCTATTTCTAGAAATAATCCAGATATTATATATGTAAATCGTGAAAGCGGTAAGGCAAATATAGGCGTAGATGTTGTGAGGGAGCAGATTGTAAATGACGTGTCTATAAAACCCTACAGCAATAAATACAAAATCTATATTGTAGATGAGGCAGAAAGCATGAATCAACAGGCACAGAATGCACTGTTAAAGACAATTGAGGAGCCTCCTGAATACGCCATTATAATTTTACTTACAGCAAATCACAACTCATTCTTACAGACAATTCTATCAAGATGTGTTCTCATTCAAATGAAACCAGTTGATACTGAAAGTATAAAGACAATACTTAAAACAAAATGTGAAACTGTAGATTATCAGGCAAATATGGTGGCATCGTTTGCACAAGGAAATGTGGGAAAGGCAATTGCCCTTGCCAGCGATACTAGTTTTAATGAGGTAAAAAACAAAATAGTATCAATTTGCAAAAGAGCCTCTAAAATGGAAGAGCTTCAGATATCAACTGAGGTAAATGAAATAAAAGAGATACGAAAAGCTGAGGATGATGCAGATAAAAAGGATGATAGTCCTGAAAGATTTGAGGGTTTTATAAATCAAATGCTAGATTTAATCACCCTTTGGTTTAAAGATGTGCTATTATATAAAGCGACATTAAATGATGAATATATATTATTTAAAGAAGATTCCTTCGATATACATGAGCAGGCCGACAGATGTTCTTATTATGGTCTGAATCAAATAATCGAGGCGGTTAACGAAGCTAGAGCTAGATTAAATGCTAATGTCAATTTTGAATTGACCATAATGCTTCTTATAAATGCAATTAAGGAGAATACTAGATGATAAAGGTTATAGGAGTACGTTTCAGAGGAGGCGGGAAAGTATATTATTTTGATCCAAATGGCGTTTCACTAAAAAGAGAGGATCAGGTTATTGTAGAAACAGTCCGTGGTGTGGAAATCGGTACAGTATTATTAGTAGATAAAGAAATATCTGATGATGAAGTGCCTGGACCTATTAAAAAAATAATGCGAAAAGCTTCTGAGGAAGACATAAAAAAGGCAGAGAAAAACATAGAAAAAGAAAAAGAAGCCGATAAAATTTGCGAAGAAAAAATCGCAAAAAGAGAATTGGATATGAAGCTTGTTGGGGCAGAATATACATTTGATAACAATAAGCTTATTTTTTATTTTACTGCAGATGGTCGTATAGATTTCAGAGAGCTTGTTAAGGATCTTGCAGCAGTATTTCACACACGTATTGAACTACGTCAAATCGGTGTGAGAGACGAAACAAAGCTTATGGGTGGCATAGGAATATGCGGAAGAGAGCTGTGCTGTAAGAGCTGGCTTGGAGATTTTGTTCCAGTTTCTATCAAAATGGCAAAAGAGCAGAATCTTTCACTTAATCCTACAAAAATTTCTGGTCTTTGCGGCAGATTAATGTGTTGCCTAAAGAATGAACAGGAAACTTACGAATATCTCAACAGTCGTTTGCCAGGTATAAATGACACTGTTACCACACCTGAGGGAATTAAGGGAACGGTACAATCAGTAAATGTGCTTAGGCAGACAGTTCGCGTTCTTTTCGAGGATGGAGATTTAAAGGAAGTAAAGGATTATCCAACGACAGAACTTAAATTTAAACCTAGAAAACGTAAGGTTCAGGTATCTAAGGAAGAAGCTAAAGAGCTTGCCGACTTGGAGGATAAAGATTGATGGAAGGTCTTGTACATCAAGGAGAACGACTAGATGATTTACAAATAAATGGATATAAAATTATTCAGCATCCTGACAAATTTTGTTTTGGCATGGATGCTGTCTTGCTATCAGCCTTTGCCTATGTAAAAGAGGGAGAAAAGGCTATTGACCTAGGCACTGGAACAGGTATTTTACCTATTTTGCTGGAAGCTAAAAATAAGGGAGCTCACTACACAGGACTGGAAATTCAGCCAGAGAGTGTAGAAATGGCCAGACGCTCTGTTTTATATAATAATTTGCAGGATAAAATTGATATAATAGAAGGTGACATAAAAGAGTCCAGTTCAATTTTTGGTAAAGCTGTAGTGGAGGTGGTTACAAGTAATCCACCATATATGACAAATCACCATGGATTAAAAAATCCAAGTGATGCAAAGGCAATAGCCAGGCATGAGATTTTATGCTCATTAGATGATGTTGTCCGTGAGACGGCAGCTGTGTTAAAGCCAAGGGGTAGATGCTATTTTGTTCATCGACCCTCTAGGATTGTAGAAATATTTGAAACAATGAGGAAATACAAGCTTGAGCCAAAAAGAATGAGACTTGTGTATCCCTATGTGGACAAAGCACCAAATATGGTGCTGATTGAGGGTGTTCGGGGAGGAGGACAACAGCTTACTGTAGAATCTCCTTTAGTTGTGTATGAAACACCAGGCAAATATACAAACGAAATATTGGAAATATATGATATGCATTAGAATAGTTTTCCAAAATTTAAGGGAAGAGCATTCTAAATGATGAGGTACAAAATGGCAGGTACATTATATCTAGTTGCAACACCGATAGGTAATCTTGAGGATATGACGTTTCGTGCGGTCAGAATTCTTAAGGAAGTAGATTTGATTGCAGCAGAGGATACAAGAAATTCCATAAAATTATTAAATCATTTTGAAATAGATACTCCTATGACCAGCTACCACGAATTTAACAAGGTGGATAAGGCAATAACTTTAATTGAAAAATTGAAGGAGGGGCAAAATATCGCGGTGATAACAGATGCTGGTACACCTGGTATTTCAGACCCTGGAGAAGAGCTTGTTGGCATGTGCTATGAGGCAGGAATTGATGTCACCTCTGTACCAGGACCAGCCGCATGTATAACAGCTGTTACAATGTCTGGACAGGCGTGTAGACGCTTTGCTTTTGAGGCATTTTTACCTAAAGACAAAAAAGAACGTCTTAGAGTATTAGAAGAGACCAAAAATGAAACTCGTACAATAATTATTTACGAGGCTCCTCATCACCTAATAGGAACATTAAAGGAGCTTAAGGATGTTCTTGGAGAAAATAGAGGCATTACTCTATGCAGAGAATTGACAAAGAAGCACGAAGAAAAAGAAAAGACTACAATAGGTGAAGCTTTAAAAGCATATGAAACAAAAGAACCACGTGGAGAGTATGTTTTGGTAATAGCAGGAAAATCTAAAGCTGAAGTTTTAGAGGAATCAAGAGCTGCATTTGATAATATGTCGATAGAAGAACACATGGATATATATTTAGCTCAGGGCTTAGATAAGAAAGGTGCTATGAAGGCAGTAGCTAAAGATAGAGGCGTAAGTAAAAGGGATATTTACAATGCCCTGTTAGATTAAGGAGAAACAATGCATTTTGTATTAGAATTATTTAATAATAAAATATTTTTAGCACCAGCGGCAGGATGGTTTTTAGCGCAGTTAATAAAAATCTTAGTTGATATTGTAAAAGGTGGGTTTTGCAAAGAGAGATTGTATGGTGGTACTGGAATGCCCAGCTCTCAGGCTGCTACGGTGGCAGCTTTGATAGTGATAACCAGAGCTAAATTCGGGGCTGGTTCATTTGAGTTTGCGCTTGTTTTGTTTTTCGGATTCATAGTAATTTGCGATGCCAGGGGAGTCAGGTATGAAACTCAACGCCAAGGAAAGGCTTTAAACAATTTAAATGAAGAGAGGAAGGAGCAGGGAAAGCAGCCTCTTGATATCATGAAGTTTAAAGAAAGAGTTGGTCATACAGTTCCCGAGATTGTAGTAGGGATTATAATTGGAATTGTATGTGCTTTGATTGTATATCATTTACCATTTTAGGGATAAAATGGGATATAAAGATAATACTGGGGTTTTAGAAAGGGGGATAATTTTTTGGAAAACGTTGAAGAAGTACAAAAGCTGAAAGAGATGATAGATGAATCGTCTAAAATAGTGTTTTTCGGCGGCGCTGGAGTTTCTACAGAAAGCGGTATACCAGATTTTAGAAGTAAGGATGGACTTTATAATCAGCATGACGTAAGGTTTGATATGTATCAGCCAGAGTATCTGCTTAGCCATTCTTGCCTGATGCGAGAACCAAAGGTGTATTTTGAGTTTCATCGTCAGAAAATGGACACAAGAAACATAGAGCCTAACAATGCTCATAAGTATCTTGCAAAGCTTGAAGAAACAGGCAAGTTAATTGGTGTGGTAACCCAGAATATTGATGGATTGCATCAAAAGGCCGGCAGCCAAAAGGTTTACGAGATTCACGGTAGTGCACTTAGAAATTATTGCATGAATTGTGGCACTACATATCCTGTGGATTATATTTTTGATTCAGAGGACGAGATACCAAAATGCGATTATTGTGGCGGCACAGTCAGGGCCGATATTACCCTGTATGAAGAAGGATTGCCAGAAGATGCGGTGGAGGGCGCAATAAGTGCTATTTCATCAGCGGATATGTTAATAATTGGTGGAACTTCACTTACTGTTTATCCAGCAGCTTCGTTTATTAATTATTTTAGAGGTAAGTATTTAGTAATTATTAATCAAAGTGATTTAGCTGTAAAAAGAGCTGAAAACACTCTTATTATTCATGAAAGAATAGGTGAGGTATTCACTGAGCTTGCAAAATTACAGGGGATTGAGCTATAGAAATTATAAAAAATACAAAAGAATTGCTATTTAAGCCTTGAAAAAAGCATTGGTTCATGCTAATATCTTAATTCGTGGTATAAAATTTATTATATCCTTGCTAGGCTATTATATTGATAGCTTGGCCAATAGACCAAAAGGAGGTATAGCATGAATAAGTACGAATTAGCACTCGTTGTTAATGCGAAGATCGAAGACGATGCAAGAACTGCCACAGTTGAAAAGGCAAAGGAGTACATCACTCGCTTTGGTGGACAGATTACAGACGTCGATGATTGGGGCAAGAAGAGACTTGCTTACGAAATTCAGAAGATGAATGAAGGTTTTTATTATTTCATCCATTTCGATGCTGAGGCAGGTGTACCTGCACAGGTTGAAGAGAATGTTCGTATCATGGACAACGTTCTTCGTTTCTTATGCGTTAGAGCTGACGAGGCTTAATAGTGTAAGACAAGGAGATTTATTATGAATAAAGTTATTCTTATGGGACGTCTCACAAGAGACCCAGAGGTTCGTTACGGTGGAGCAAACAATAGTGCTGTTGCAAGATTTTCACTTGCTGTAGATCGTAGATTTAAGCGCGATGGAGATGAGCAGACAGCTGATTTTATTAACTGTGTTGCTTTTGGCAAGACAGGTGAGTTCCTTGAAAAGTATGCTCACAAGGGCACAAAGTTCGTAGTAGAAGGTCGTATTCAGACTGGTAGCTACACTAACAAGGACGGTCAGAAGGTTTACACTACCGATGTAGTTTGCGAGAATGTCGAGTTCGCAGAGAGCAAGAATTCTCAGGGCGGTGGATCAAATGGTGGCTTCGACGGTGCCGCTGGTTTCACACCAAGCTCTGACGCAGGCGACGGCTTCATGAACATCCCTGATGGAATTGACGAGGAATTACCGTTCAACTAAGTCAAGGCAACGAAAGCCTTGGCTAACATCTATAGGAGGTTAAATCATGGCTTTTAATAAGACAAGCGATGGTCAGCAGAGAAGAAGACCAATGCATAGAAGAAAGAAAGTCTGTGTTTTCTGTGGTAAAGATAACGTTATCGATTACAAGGATACAGCAAAGCTTAAGAAGTACATTTCTGAGCGTGGAAAGATTCTTCCACGTCGTATCACAGGCACATGTGCTAAGCACCAGAGAGCTCTTACAGTAGCTATCAAGCGTGCTCGTCACGTTGCACTTATGCCATACGTACAGGATTAATTCTTGAAGTAATAAGACACTATTTGGATTCATTTCCGAATAGTGTCTTTTTTATTTGTCATTACAAAAAGAAAAGCTTTTACGAAGCAAATCGTCAGGAAATCACAATCCACAAAGCTGCAAAAGAAGCATTTAACAAGCTACCAAAAGCCAAAAAGTCAGGGGGAAAGTTACCTACTGTTAAGCAATTGAATGAAGAGTTTAAGGAAGTTCTGGCTGAAAAGAAAAAGACCTACAGCGAATATAGAGAAGCAAAGAAATATATGCAGGATTATGTAAAGGCTAAACACAATATTGATGAGTTCATGAGGCAGGAGAAGCTGCAGAATGGACAAATAAGAAAGAATGATAGGCACACCGAAAGGTAGTGCCGTAGCTCAGACCGATAGGACTGTTGTAGGGGGTTGGGGCGAGTACCCCAACAAACAAAAATGCAAAACCTGTACAGGTTTGCCTTGCTTGCCACTCTCAAAATGGACCGTAACAAGAGCCTGCGGGAAGGGCGTAAACATGGTTTTAAAAGGAGAATGAGATATTCAGGTGAAAATAATGATTAAGCAGTGACAAAGTACACTTTAGC
>CAMNPQ010000107.1 GCA_946548305.1 uncultured Pseudobutyrivibrio sp. | reverse complement strand
CAGAAGGACAGTCTAGATGGGATGCCACTGATTCATCTGGAAACAAATTTATTCAGCAGATGATTTCAAACGGTATGCAAGAAGGTGGTGGCTTTACACAGCTTTTGTTTGCAAAGCCTAATGAGACAGAAGAGCTTCCAAAGCTTAATTACACTGCTTACTATGAGCCATTTGATTGGGTAATGGGTACTGGCGTGTGGATTGATGATTTGGATGCCCTTGAGGCAGAGTACAGCGCACATGCACATGATGCATTGATTAGCAATATTAGAAATACAGTTATCATCCTTATTATACTTGTAGTTTTAGGATTTGCTGTGGCATTTTACTTTGGCGGAAAAATCACACAGCCTATTGTTATGGCAACAAATCAGATGATACGCATGTCCAACAGTGATTTCACTGAAAACGAAGAGATGAAAAAGGTCAGAAAGCTTAAGGGCATCAACAATGAGATTGGAGCTATCTCAGAAGCCCTTGACATGATGCATGAAAATATTAGAAATCTCATGCTTCATATTTCTGATACAACATCTTCTGTGGCATCAGCATCAGAGCAATTGTCAGCATCTGCATCACAGTCTGCAGAGGCAAGTGAGATGGTTGCAACATCATGTACAAACGTTGCCCAGTCTTCGTCAGGACAAATTAATGCGGTGACAGCTGCAACAAATGAGACAGATGCATTTGTTACAAACATGCAGGAATTTAAAGAGGCAATTAATCGTTCTTCTGAAATGATTAAAGCCACAAATGAGGCAGCTATCAACGGTGCTGCTGATATGACAAACGCAACAGAAATGATGAACACTATCAGAGAATCCGTTGAAAATACTGCTAATGTGGTAGAGGATTTGGGAGAAAGCCTAAAGAGTATTGATCAGTTTGTTGTTACAGTTGCTGAAATTGCAAGCCAGACAAACCTTCTTTCACTTAATGCATCTATTGAGGCTGCCAGAGCTGGAGAGATGGGAAAAGGCTTTGCTGTAGTTGCTAGCGAGATTTCAAAGCTCGCAGATGAATCTAACCAGGCAGCACAAAAGATTAATGCACTTATTGCAGGCATCATGAAGAATTCACAGGAAGCAGTTACTGCAATGAGACATGGTGCAGATGAAGTAGTTAATGGTTCTGAACTGGTAAATGAAGCTGGTGGAACATTTAACAACATAGTAACAATGGTTAATTCCATTTCAGAGGAATCAAATACCATGAGCTCCATCGTAGAACAGCTTTCAGGTGGAACTGATACTATAGCAAGAAATATTCATGATATTGAGCAGATGAGTATTGCAGTTGCTGACGAGACATCAAATGTTTCCGCTGCATCTCAGGAGCAGACCGCTTCTTCCTATGAAGTGGCACAGGCATCTGACAGACTTGCTGGAAATGCTCAAGAATTACAGGATTATGTTGCAAAGTTCTCATTGTAATAAGTGGTATGTAAACTGAAAAACAATTCAATTCTAATTTTAGCTTGAGGAGAGACACATGGATTGGATAATCATAAACATATTTGTAATATTTATGGGAATATGCCTTTTGATAGGCTTGCCACTTTATTTTAAACAGAAGAACACCTTGGAGGCGTACAGAAAAGAGTTTGAAAACTATCTGAAGGAAATGGTGAGGCTGGACAAGCAATACGCAAGCCATGTTACCCAGTTAAATAAAAACCTAAACACAATAAACTACTGGTTAAAAACTGGAAAAGACCCTACCGAATCCGAGGAAGAGGCTGAAAATGCTCAAAAGGCAGACAGATTTTTTGAAGGCCTAATGAGTCCATTGGAGGCAAAGAAGTGGAAAGAAGCCATAAATAAAGCTAAGGAGCAAAACGACGAGGAATTTGATATAAAAAGCCTTAGAGTAGATGAATTTAACGTAACTGGTATGGAGCCATGTGATGTCAATCAAATCGAAATGAAATTTCATTATTCATCTGACTTTGGTGAGAATATTTTTTATTGCGTTACCCCTGAAGCTGTGGCAAAACATTTATACAAAAATGTGGTATTTTTTACCACTGCCAGACCTACAAATATTCCATTGGTTTTTCCCTACAAATATGAGGGGGCTCAGATGCTTTCTCTATACAAGCATCCAGCCCAGACTGTATGGTTTTTACGTAATTGGAAGCTAATCCGTGAAGGACTTGAATCGGCACTTATTGATGCACCAGAATTGGATGAAAGTGTAACAAACGATTTTGATTTGTAATATAATAAACAGAAACTCCTATTTGATTAATTTCAAGTAGGAGTTTTTTTACTTTAGTACACTAGCACACTAACACATTACCGTGCTGTGCTGACAAATGTCCGCAATAGATGTACAATCATTGCTGTTGCAAAAATTTTGATTTAGGTGAGAATGATGAAACAGATAATTAAAACGGCACTGATTGTTATTTTAGGAAATTTCACTTATGCATTTGCTGTGGCTTTTTTTATTGAACCCTCTGGTCTGATTACAGGAGGAGGCACAGGTATTGCTCTTTTTTTACATCATATGTTTGGCTTTAAAACCTCCCATATGGTTCTTTTGATAAATACAGTCCTGTTTTTACTGGGGTGGAAAGTGATGGGACGCCGATTTGCGGCAAACACCTTATTATCCACATTTTGCATGCCACTTGAGCTGCATTTTTGGGAGAACGTAGCATCTAATTTCAGTCTTGTGGATGACATTGTTTTATGCACTATATTCGGAGGCTTGATTATTGGTGTAAGTCTGGGGGCAGTTATTAGAACAGGCGCGTCTACTGGAGGAATGGATATACCACCTATTGTGTTGAACAAATATTTTGGTTTACCTATTTCTTCAATGATGTGGGGATTTGACATATGCATACTGGCATTGCAGTCTGTATTTACCGAAACCACTCTTGTGTTGTACGGTATAGTGCTTGTCATTTTGTACACAATGACCCTTGATAGAATGCTGATTCTTGGCAAGGCGATGACTCAAATAAAAGTGGTAAGCAAAAAGAGTGATGAGATAAGGCGGCTGATTTTACAGGATATAGACAGGGGTGTGACTATGATGTATGGTCGCACTGGTTATTTGGGAAAAGATGCAGAGATTACTCTGTCAATAGTATCTGCCAGAGAATTGGCTCACGCAGAAAAGCTTATCCATGACGTGGATCCCGAGGCTTTTATTATCGTTAGCAGAGTTTCTGAGGTGAAGGGCAGAGGCTTTACCGAACAGAAAAAGTATTTGTAGCCCCTATATTAATTTTAAGCCTAATGTGGCAATAACAAATCAAATTTGGTAGAATTTCTTTGAAAAATATCGGAGAAATAGGAGATTATTATGCCAGTATTTGATTTTGCACAGGAAGAAAAGGTAAAGGGGGAGGCAATTAAAACTTATACAGCCTTCAAATCAGAGGAGGCTGAGGCAACGCCTCAAAAGCCTATTTTGGTCTTAGAAGATGAAAAAGGTCTTCTTACCCATCACATCAATGGTGTTTTTACAAACCCATCAATTCGAAGCAGCTTTGAGGCAGAACTTACAGATGGTACAAAGTCTGCAGATATTTTAAAGGTGGATTTGCGTTTTGTGAGTCTGCTTGAATGGCTTGGTGACAATCATATCCCAGTCAGGTTATCTGGTGCAAAAACAAACGAAGGATACGGAGTATATAAAATCAGGGAGACAGGCATAGGCAATGGAAAGCTTTCCTCTGAGGACGGATTTTTGCAGTTTATGATGGAAAGACTGTTTGCTTCAAGTGCTCCTTCTGAGGAAGAATTAGACGAGGAAGATGCCGAAGACGGCGATGATATGAAGCTTACAAGCATCCAGTCTATTACTGATTTTATTACCTGTGCCGGCAGAACATTTCCTGACAATATCAGGCTATGGGCAAGACGAAATCTGGCTGTGGCAAAATCAGCTGAGGTTACAATTGAGGAGCGTCGTCACGCCCAAAGAGCACTTTCTATCATGACTGGAATACAGTGGAAGAACAATTATTTTGAGGCTATTGACCCTATCTGGGCAAGGAAAATACTTGACGAGGAATTGTATGGACTGGAATCTGTGAAGCAGCGAATCATGGAAACTGTAATTCAAGTAAACAGAACACATACACTACCTAGCTATGGCTTGCTTTTGTGTGGACCGGCAGGAGTTGGAAAATCCCAAATCGCATATGCGGTAGCAAGGATTCTAAAATTGCCATGGACGACCCTTGATATGAGCTCTATAAATGACCCTGAGCAGCTTACTGGAAGCTCTCGTATTTATTCTAATGCCAAGCCTGGAATTATTATGGAAGCTTTTGCAAATTCTGGTACAAGCAATTTGGTGTTTATCATCAATGAGCTGGATAAAGCCAATTCAGGAAAGGGGAATGGCAACCCTGCAGATGTGCTTTTGACACTTTTGGATAACCTGGGCTTTACAGACAATTATATGGAGTGCATGATTCCTACAATAGGTGTTTATCCTATTGCAACTGCCAATGTTAAGGCAAATATATCGGCACCATTAATGTCACGTTTTGCAGTAATCGACATTCCAGATTACACCTTAGAAGAGAAAAAGGAAATTTTCAGACGGTTTTCTTTGCCTAAGGTTTTGAAGCGTATGGGAATGAAACCATCAGAATGTCAAATCACTGATGATGGACTGGATGCGCTGATGAAAAAATTTGTTATTTCAACTGGTATTCGCAACGTTGAACAGGCGGCGGAGCACCTGGCTGCAAATGCGCTATATCAGATTGAGGTAGATAAAGTGAATAATGTGATTTTTGATGAAAAAATGGTGGAAAAACTTTCCTAAATGGGTTTAAAAATAATGTGTTTTGTGTTACAGTTTTCTTGTAAATTCATACAATAACATCAAATTTAGGAAAGGAGAACAGCTATGGACAAATCAGACAGTCATGGGCGATTATGTTGCGACGAGACATTTTTTATAAATATGATTAGCTGTTCTTTTAATCTATAAAAAGAGCCTTATTTTCATGTATATAAAGGATGTCATCGTCTTAAAGTTACTCGACATGACATTCTTTTTTATTAGCGGAGAATTAGCATGGAAACAAAGGAATTATTAGAGGATAACAAAATCCAAGAGATTATGGATTTGCTGCGCTCAGACCTTGGTGCAGAGGAGTTGATGGAGGCTCTTGACGATTATCATGAGAATGATATTGCTGAGGCTTACGAAGATCTGGACACTGAAGACAGACAAAGACTCTTTGGAATACTGGGTGCGCAGCGTCTATCAGAAATCTTCCCTTATATTGAAGATGTAGGTGAATATTTAGCTGAAATTACTCCAGAACAGGCAGCAGATGTCCTTGAAAACATGGATGCGGATGATGCGGTAGATGCTTTGGAAGACATTGAGGATGAAGCTCAAAGGGAGCAGCTTATATCTTTGATGGACAAGGACGCATCAGCTGATGTTCGACTTATCAATTCTTATGATGAGGATGAAATCGGTAGTATGATGACTACTAATTTTATCGTTATCAAACAGAGCTTTTCTGTAAAACAGGCTATGCGTTCTTTGATTGCACAATCAAAGGACAATGACAATATCAACACAATATACGTGGAGGATGCAGAAAGCAAGTACTGTGGAGCAATTGAGCTTAGAGATTTGATTCTTGCCAGGGACTATACTCCATTAGATGACATTATCAGTCACAGCTATCCTAGTGTTAAGGCTGATGCTCTTATTTCTGATACAATCGAAGATTTAAAGGATTATGCAGAGGATTCTATTCCTGTACTTAATCCAAATGATGAGATAATCGGTGTCATCACAGCCCAGGATATTATTGAGGCTGTGGATGATGAAATGGGTGAAGACTACGCTAAGTTGGCAGGTTTGACTGCAGAAGAGGATTTGAATGAGTCTCTGCCGAAAAGTATAAAAAAGCGCATTCCCTGGCTGTTACTATTGTTAGGACTTGGACTTGTAACCAGCTCTGTAATCGGCATATTTGATAAAGTGGTTGCATCAGTGGCGATTGTTGTTGTTTTCCAATCATTGATACTTGACATGGCTGGAAATGTGGGAACTCAATCTCTGGCTGTTACTATTCGAGTTTTGATGGATGAAGAAATTTCAGGTCTTGAAAAAGCCAAATTTGTCTTAAAGGAAATGAGAGTAGGAGGGACAAACGGAGCAATCTTAGGTGTCCTTGCACTGTTATTTGTAGCGTTGTATTTACATGGCTTAAAGGGGTATGTTTGGGCTGCTGCCTTTAAGGTTTCAGGTATAGTTGGATTTTCACTTTTTATTGCAATGATAGTATCTAGCTTTATAGGGACAATTATCCCTATTTTCTTCCATAAAATTAAGGTGGATCCTGCGGTAGCATCAGGTCCACTCATTACCACAGTAAACGATTTGGTGGCTGTTATTACATATTATGGATTGGCTGGATTATTGTTAGTGGGGCATATTTAATAGTAGTAGCATACATATGCCAGGGGAGGTTTTATGAAGGTTTTGAATTTTGGCTCACTTAATCTGGATTATACCTATAAGGTGCCACATATTGTTCGTGAAGGCGAAACGATTGCAGCCAAAGAGGTGTCATATAATCTAGGTGGAAAGGGATTTAATCAATCGGTGGCACTAGCCAGAGCAGGAGTTCCGGTTTACCATGCAGGGCTTGTAGGTGAAGAAGGACTGGATTTTTATGATGCCTGCGAGACCTATGGTATTAAAACAAACTACATGAAGACAGTTACTGGACGCTGCGGACATACCATTATACAAGTGGATGAAGCAGGGCAAAACAGTATTGTGCTGTTTGGAGGAGCCAATTACAAAAACTCCAAAGAATATGTGGATGAGGTGCTTTCAAATTTTGAGGCACAGGATGTGATTTTGCTTCAAAACGAGATAAATGAACTGCCTTATATAATTGATCAGGCTTTTGCAAAGGGGATGAGTATTATACTTAATCCTTCTCCCTATAATGAAAAGCTGGATGAGTGCGATATGGGGAAGGTGGCTGTGTTCATTTTGAATGAAACAGAGGGACAGCAGATGACTGGGATGACCACGCCAGCTACAATCGTATCTGCTTTTGATGCAAATTTTCCTAATGCAAAGCTAATGCTTACCCTGGGAAAAGGAGGATGCATTTTTCATCACGGCGATGAAGAACTATATCAGGCGGCGTTTGATGTGCAAGCGGTTGATACCACGGCAGCAGGAGACACATTTACAGGCTTTTTTATCGCAGGACTTTTGAAAAAACAGCCCATGCGAGACATTTTAGTGACTGCTTCAAAGGCAGCAGCTTTGGCTGTCACAAAACCTGGAGCGGCAGCTTCTATCCCGTTTATGTCAGAAGTTGAATTATTTGAAGGTTAAAATAGACCCTGTAGAAGGCTTTTTTAGGCTTGCTACAGGGTCTTCTATATTTTGTGCTATAATTCACAAATTCTACATACTTTAGCACAAAATATTGTGGAAAGTAGAGTAAAATTAGTATAAAATTAAATTATAAAACAACAGATGATTTCATCTTTTGTTCCCTGATATACGAGAAAAAAGAAGTTTACCAGGGCTCAGGTTTAATATTCATTTGAAGGAGCGTGATTCCTATGAAGAAAAATTACGTTTTGGATACCAATATTTTGATTCACTGCCCTACAGCTATTTTTGGTTTTGATGACAACAATGTGATTATTACCACAACCACATTGCAGGAGCTGGACTCAAAAAAGACTGCATATGCTGAGGTTGGCTACGGTGCTAGAGAAAGTATTCGAAATATTGAATCAATCGAAGGTGATTATGCCAATGGAGTTCAGATGCAAAATGGTGGTGTCTTTAAAATTGCAAAAGAATCTGAATTCGAAAAGTTTATTCCAAATGAATTTTCATTAGACAGACCGGATAACAGAATAATTAATGCTGTGCTGGGAATTGCAAAGGCATCAGAATTGGAAACAATTCTTGTTACAAACGATATCTCCATGAGAATTAATGCTACCATGTGTGGCTGTGTGGTACAGGGTTATCACAACGAAATGATTCTTAACAATGAGAATTATACAGGTAGAAGAGAAATACGACCTGAGGATATAGAAAGCCCGTTTAATAAGGGCTTCATTGAAAATGAGTTTGGTATTTGCAAGGACGGAAGCAATTCTGCATTATATACCTTCAAGACAGATGGATGGCATATTTTAAAGGACAGAGACTACTATACACCATATTGCCAGCCTAGAAATGTGGGTCAGAGATTTGCGTTATATGCCCTTCTTGCAAATCCTGATGAAATACCACTTGTTATTTTAAAGGGTAGTGCAGGAACAGCCAAAACATTTTTAGCTCTTGCAGCTGGATTACAGGGTTACTATCACAATGGCTTTGATAGAATCATGATTACCAGAAGCAACACATTATCAGACAATGATTTGGGATTTTTACCAGGTGATTTGGAAGAAAAAATGACACCTCTCATTGCTCCATTTATGGATAACCTGCAGGTTCTTCTAAAGGGACAGAATGAGGAAAAGGAACAGATAAAGATGCAGATTGAAGATATGTTTGAAACCGGCATACTTGAGATTTGCTCACTAGCCTACATGAGAGGACGTTCATTGGTAAATTCATTCATAATAGTGGATGAGGCTCAAAACTGTTCTATAGGTCAGATTTTGGAGATTATCACTAGAGCTGGTAAAGGCTCTAAGGTAGTTCTTTTAGGCGACCCAGACCAGATTGATTCTCCAAAACTGGATAGAAAAAATAATGGTCTCACATTTGCAGCAGAACGTATGAAGGGCTCAAAGCTATGTGCTCAGATTACATT
>CAMNPQ010000106.1 GCA_946548305.1 uncultured Pseudobutyrivibrio sp. | reverse complement strand
TCAGGCACATATTTCTGCAGCAAAAGTTATGAATCTTGCTAATAAGGGATCTACACTCCAGTTTAATGGACTATCTGCTTCAGTTTTTTCTGAAGGATATGCAAATGGTGTAGACCAAAACAACAAGACACTCATAGCAGCCACAGTGGCATATGCAAAGGTTAAGACCGAGCTAACAGCCGCTAGTTCAATTGGCGCCACAGATGAAAGAGCAAGGGTAACAGATGGTAAAGAAGCCAAGATTGATAATGGAACAGTAACTGTCTACAATTTCACTATCACAAGAGGAAGTGTTAAAACACAAAATGCCCTTGTATTCAATCTTCATGTTGGCTCAGATGCAGACATGACAAACAAGATTGGTGTAGAAATTGAGACTATGAATACTAGAAATCTTGGAATATTTGGCCTCAACGTATCTGATGATACAGGTAAGGCCGCAACATATGCGATTGATGCAATCGCTGATGCTGTTGCAAAGGTGTCAGCACAAAGATCTGCACTTGGTGCAGTCCAGAACAGACTAGAGCATTCTATAGCAAATCTTGATAACGTAGTTGAGAACACAGAGGCAGCTGAATCTCGTATCCGTGATACAGATATGGCAGCAGAGATGGTTACATACAGCAAGAACAATATTCTTGCTCAGGCAGGCCAGTCAATGCTCGCTCAGGCAAATCAGTCAACACAGGGTGTTCTTTCAATACTTCAGTAAAATTAGCGTGGCCAAACGCATTGGTACTAAATGGAATAAAATCCATAGTACTATCCAAAATTGGGACTCTTCGGAGTCCCTTTTTTTCTGCAGTCATAGAAGATAGGATAAAACTTGACGAGCGTCAACATGGGACATATAATTTTAATGAGGTGAGGGCATATGGATATTATTAATGATTTGCAAGATTTGAGATACTTAAATTGGAGCAAAGTGCGACATAGTTCAGGAACAGCTGGCACACTCCTTAAAGCAGAAGAAACTAGTAAACAGGGGAAAAACTACTATAAACTTTCCAGGTTTGATTCTGTAACTGGTAAATTTGGGTATGAAGCTGTAAATGAGATTATTGTAGACAGGTTGCTTACAGCTTTAGACATTCCACATCTTAGTTATAGCCTAATCCACGCAAGAATAGTGATTGACAATGTGGAGTATGAAACATATCTCAACAAATCTTTGGATTATAAAAAAAGGGGAGAAAAGAAAAGTTCATTTGAGACATTTTATAATGTAAATAAAATGCCTAAAGAATCACCTATGGACTTTGCAATTAGATATGGCTGGGCAGATTATATCTACCAGATGTTTATTGTGGATTTTCTCATACTTAATAGGGATAGACATGGTGCTAATATAGAGGTTTTAAAGGGTGAAGAGGGGAGTGTTCGTTTGGCACCCTTGTTCGACCATGGTTTATCTCTTATTTATGATGAGGCTAACCCTGCGAAGCTTAATAAAAATGATTTTCTTGCAGATAGCAAGGTAATGGATTTTATAGGAAGAGGATACACTCTTGAAAATCTGACATTGATACCAAAGGATAAAATGATTGTACTTCCTTCTCAAAAGGACAAAATAATAAAATCACTATTCAAAGGTCTAGAAGGTATATTGTCTGATGTGTATATAGAAAAGATAGGAGACATGATTTCTGAAAGGTGGTCATTTTATGAAGTACTTCGAAATAAGAAGTGATTTAAAAGATGATAATAGGCTGTATGGAGTAATTCTTTATGATGAAAAGCTGAATCAGTATATAACAGAATTGCCAGATGATTTAGAATTCAAGGACGCTCCACTACTTTTAGATTCTGCTATAGAGCGAGGGCAGTGTACGGTTAGTCCCTATGTTACAAAGCTGTGGCTGAATGAGCGCATTATCCCAGAGGATAGGCAAAACATAGGCATGATTCTAAGGGAGGCAGGGCTGGAAGAATATGATGCCCATCAGCTGTTAGTTATAAGTGATGGCAGATGCGCCCAGGATGATTTTTATCTAAAACCAATTCCTGCAAAAAATATGCCCATTGATATTTCTAACAGGCTAAAGAAAAGAATAGAGGATTTTGTGCTTCTGACAAACATGAGATTGCTAGTGTTTTTTCATAATAAAGAGGTGAAACTTTGTGATTTGAATTCATTGGCTGATAAATATCCATGGCTAGAATATTTGCCAATAAATGATACATATTACTATTCTATAAAACCGCTTATTGCTGGTTACGGTGTGGCTTGGGATGATGAAAGGCAGATACCTTGTGAAGAATTATATGAGTCAGGAGTCTTGCTGCCACTGACCTATGATGATTTTAAAGAATTTGTAAACCAAAGAACCATATCCACTTCAGAAGTATGCGAGATACTGGGAAGTACCAGACAAAATGTCAATGACCTGGTAAAAAGAGATAGGCTTCATCCCATAAAGGCTATGGAAGTTACCAAGCTGTTTTTAAAGGCAGAAATTGAAAGCAGGCTATAGTTGTCGGAATTTTTGCCGCACTTGAAATATATATAAAAAAAACGTATACTTTAAAAAGGATATTTATTCCATGTTATTGTTTGCCGTTCCATTGGAAATAATGCGGCACATTAATAGAAGGAGTCATATGAAAAAAGTAGAAGATTATATCAGGACTATTCCAGATTTTCCAGAGCCAGGCATTATGTTTCGTGATGTCACCAGTATTTTACAGGATGCAGATGGTTTTCACCTTGCAATAGATGAAATGAAAAAACTGCTAGAAAACGTAGAATTTGATGTTATTGCTGGTGCTGAAAGCCGTGGCTTTATATTTGGCGCACCTTTGGCATATGCATTGCACAAGCCATTTGTTTTGGTGCGTAAGAAAGGCAAATTGCCATGTGAGACTATCGAGCAGGAGTATGATTTGGAATACGGCACTGCTACTATAGAAATGCACAAGGACGCTATCACACCTGGTCAGAAAGTTGTTATCGTAGATGACCTTATCGCTACAGGTGGTACTATAGAGGCAGCTTGCAAATTAGTAGAGCAGCTTGGAGGAGAGGTAGTAAAAATCATCTTCCTTATGGAGCTTGCAGGACTTAAAGGGCGTGAAAAGCTTGCAAAATATGATGTATCATCAGTTGTTACATACGAAGGAAAATAATAATAAAGTATACAGGCAGTACGATTGAGTGCTGCCTTTCTTTTTACTTAGGGGGAATTATGGTTACTACAATAAATGGGGAAATATATACCTTTGACGGTAATGAGATATGGTCTAAGGAGCGTCAACAGGAATTTTTCAGAGAACATGGTAAAAATGCAATTATTGAACTTGTCTCTGAGAATGGAGTTACACACATGACATATGATTCCTTGACAGGGCTTAGTCAGGTAAAGGATATTAGAATAACTTTGTCCGCAGATATGTTTAAGGAAGCTTATTATCGTACACAGACTGACACTACATGGATAGTATGTGATGAAAATGGCAATTATCTGACCATTCTTAAAGCTGTGCCATCATACTATTTACATAGCTATGGTGATGGCGAGCTGGATTTAGATTTTTTGAATAAATATGATGCATTGGTTTTCTATGGATTAAATGAATATTTCGTGGAGCTGTATCGTAAAGCTTTGCCTATTTGGAAGGGGAAGCGTGTGGTGCTTTGCGGAGAATGGGAGGTAATGGGAAATGTATTGCCTGGACTTCCTGGAAAAGAGATATTTATGAAATCCGATTGGAATGAGTCTGCAGGGGGACTCTTAGAAGGTGTAAGTGATAATGTTCTTCATATCGGTACTAGGATGCCTAAAAATGAAAACATTTCGCGACTAACTGAAAACAGGGTAGCAATGATTGATGAGGTAATGACTTACACCTTTTGCTTTAGCAATCTCAAGCATTTTGGTGACAAACATCCCGATAAAAAATTCTTTGTTATAGATGGTGTGTTTTCAATAGAGGGTATATTTGGAGTTCGCGACAAAGTACTCACTATGGCAGAATTTGCCAAATCAAAAGGTTTCATTCCTGTATTTTATATTATTAATTCAACGGATAATATGTATAGTGATTTTAAGGGAGATGATATCTGGGGCAAGTTTATGAAACAACCTGGAGGCACAACTTTAGACGACATAAAAGAAGCTAAAAACGTGTATATTTCTCCAAATGCTAATTGCTTGAATATAATGCGTTATATGATGAAGTGTGATACAGATGAAAGTGGCAGATTGGATTGGAGTCATGGCTTCTATAATGATAGGGTGGAACAATATATTAGTGAAAGAAAAAGTTTGCTTAAAGAACCAAAGGAAACACTTGGGGTTCTTATTAGAGGGACAGACTATCAGAAGACAAAAATGCCAGGGCATAATAAACATGCTGATGTGCCTATGATTGTAGAAAAAATAAAAGAAATTGAAACAGAGCATCCCTATAAATACATTTATTTAGCAACAGAGGATATTGAAATCCTTGATGAAATGAAAAACATATATGGTTCTAGGCTTATTTATACAGATCAACAACGCTTCAAAATTGAGCCAGGTCAACTCCTTGCAAATCTTCATGGAGAAGATACAAAAGAAAAAGGAAAAGGTTTTAGGTTGGGAGTAGAGTATTTATGTACTCTCAGACTACTTTCTATGTGTGACTCATTGCTTGCATCAGGAGGATGTGGAGGTGTTGATGAGGCACTTAGAGAAAATGGTGGACGTTACCGCATGACATACATATTTGATTTAGGAATAAATGCAAGATGAATATAGAAGCAATTGCACATATCAAAACTGGTTTCACGCAGAAGTTCGGCATACCCAGACAAAGTGGTTTGGTAGAGGAAATAGGATATGTTGTATTTGAGCCAGAATATAGCAATCCCACATACATAGAAGGCATTTCAGACTACGATTATTTGTGGTTATTATGGGGCTTTTCTAAAAATAAGCCTCTAGAAGGAGGCACTGTGCGTCCACCTCGACTTGGAGGAGAAAAGCACATGGGAGTGTTTGCCACCAGAGCACCTTACAGACCCAATAATATAGGACTGTCTTCTGTAAAACTGATAGAGGTAAAAACCGTGAAGGGCACAGGCCCTGTGCTTGTAGTTAGCGGTGTAGACATGCTAGATGACACACCTATTTATGATATTAAGCCTTATATCCCCTATGCCGATTCACATCCAGATGCCAGGGGCGGGTTCACCGATACTCTTTTAAAGGGACAGCAGGTGTCAGTGGATTTTCCTGATGAGCTTCTTGAAAAGCTTCCAAAAGACATTAGACAGTCTGCTGTGCAGGTATTATCCCAAGACCCAAGAGCAGGCTACGACAGAGGAAAGAACCGTGATTTTAAATTGGCATATCATGGCTATGACATTGTTTTTATTTCTACCAAAACAGGGCTGATAGTCACTGATGTCATCCCGGTAAACAAGTGATTTGACTATACAAGTCACTATTGCTAAAATATTCTTCGGGTGAATGTCCCTGGAGAATATGTATTATGGAAAATGAAGCTAAGGTTAAAAATAGAAAAAAATATAAGAAACGTAATAGGCTAATCATACCCATTGCGACTATTGCCATAGTCTGCGCAGGTGTGGGAGCCTATTTTTATTATGACTATATGAACAGGGTCTATGCCAGCTGTGTGGTGGAGCTTGGAGGCGATGTTACAGCTTCTGATTTTTCAAAGAACAGCAGTAAGGATGTCCAGTTTACAAAAGATACAGTCATAAGTACGGATCACACAGGTATTTTTCAGGTCGGCGTGGAATCCGCACCATACACCTATGACTGCACCTTGGAGGTGGACGACACTGTATCTCCAGAGCTTTCAGTGAAGGAACTCACTCGCACTAAGGCGGAAATCCCTGCTGCCACTGATTTTGTTGATTCGGTAAGTGATTTATCAGGTGAGGTCACAGTATATTTTGGCTCAGGTGTAAGCTTTGATAATTATGGCGATATCCCTATTACAATAGTGGCTGAGGATGCATCTGGCAACTGCACCAAGGAAGACACTGTGCTTCATTTGGTGGAGGAGTATGATATAGAGCCTCCAGTGATAGAGGGGCAGCTTGACAAGACTGTTTATGTGGGTCAGTCAGTGAGCTATAAAAATGGGGTAAGTGTCACAGACAATGTTGACGACGATATTTCTGTGGAAGTGGATAGCAGCCAGGTAAATTTGGACGTCCCTGGTGAGTATAATGTTATATACACTGCCACAGATTCCATGGGCAACATGGATTTAAAAGAAGGTGTTGTCACTGTAATTGAGCAGCTGTACTCTGAGGACGAGGTATATGCTTTAGCAGATGAGGTGCTATCAGGCATTATCACAGAAGACATGTCTGACTATGATAAAGCCCATGCTATATATGTGTGGGTGCAGGGAAATATTGGTTACAGTGAGAGTACAGATAGAGACGATTGGCTAAAGGGTGCTTATGACGGACTTAAAAACAGACGAGGTGACTGCTACACATATTTTGCTGTGAGTAAAGCATTGCTTACGAGAGCAGGCATAAAGAATGAGGATATTGAAATCATTCCTACTGCCACCAGACACCATTATTGGAATGTAATAGACTGCGGCGAGGGCTGGAGACATTTTGATGCCACACCACGCCATGATAAATCCTTCAAAGGCTTTTATCTTACTGATGAAGAGCTGATGGCTTACTCAAATGAACACTATCGTTCTCATAATTATGACAGGGAGATTTACACTTATTTTAATTAAATGCTATGAAAAAACTAGGAATAATCGGGGGCCTTGGGCCTATGGCAACAGCCTATTTCATGCGACGCATAATAGAAATGACTGATGCCGCTACAGATCAGGACAATATCGAGATGGTGATTTACAATGTGCCATCCATACCAGATAGAACAGGATATATTTTAGGAAAGACAAAGGAAAGTCCACTTCCTATTATTGTGGAGCTGGCGAATAATTTAGAGAGACAAAACGTGGATTACATTGCAATGCCATGTATTACAGCCCACTATTTTCATGACCAGATTGCAGATAGCGTGTTTGTCCCTGTGTCAAATGGAGTCAGGGAGGCAGCCTGCTATCTACACGAAAGAGGCATACAAAACGTGGGAATAATGGCCACAGATGGCACAGTAGATATGCATTTGTTTGACTCCGTGTTCAAGGATTACGATATTAAATGCATTTATCCTTCAAAGGAATGTCAAAAGCTTGTTATGTCAATTATTTATGATGATGTAAAAGCTGGTCATAAAGTTGACATGAAGGAATTCGACTTAATCAAATATGAGCTGATGGAAGCTGGGGCAGAGGTGGTGATTTTAGGTTGCACAGAGCTTTCAATAGTAAAAAGAGACCATGATGTGGGTGAAAATGTCCTTGATATAATTGATGTTTTAGCTCAGGACTCTGTGATTAAATGTGCAAAGCTTCGCAGTGAATATGAAGAATTGATTACAGGAAAATAATGGTTGAAAGACCTACATAATAAAGGAAAACAAAATGCAAAATAATGTTTTAGATTATCTGAATGAAAGCCTTGCCAGGGTGCCTGAAAAGATTGCTTATGCTGATGATGAGGTGGAGCTTTCTTTTTCAGATGTAAAAAGGATTATGGATGGTGTAGGCACCAGTCTTTTAGATCAGGGCTTAACAAAAGAACCGGTTATTGTTTTTATGAAAAAAAGCCCAAGGACAATCGCCACCTTTTTTGGCGTAATTAATGCTGGATGCTACTATGTGCCTATTGACAGCGAAATGCCAGCCACCAGAATAAATCTGATTTTAGAAAACTGTAAGCCAAAGGTGATTATTTGTGATGAATCAACTGTTTCAGTGGCACAGACCTTTGACTGTGATGCTACAATACTGATGTTTTCAGATATCGCAAATACGAATCCAAATCCAGAGGCACTGGCACTGGTTAGAAAAAAAGCTATAGACACAGATCCTATCTATATTGTATTTACATCAGGGTCTACTGGAGTGCCAAAGGGAGTGTGTGCCTGTCATCGTTCGGTGATTGACTATATCGAGCAATTGTCAGAGACACTAGGCTTCAATGAAGATACCATTTTCGGTAATCAGACACCACTTTATTTTGATGCTTGCTTGAAAGAGCTGTATCCTACACTGAAATTTGGTGCGACCACCTATCTGATTCCCCATGAATATTTCATGTTTCCGATAAAGCTGGTGGAATACATCAATGAACACAAGATAAATACTGTTTGCTGGGTTGTATCAGCACTCACTATGATTAGTGCCTTTGCCACATTTGATACAGTAAAGCCTACTACCCTTAGAACCATAGCCTTTGGCAGCGAAGTATTCCCAATAAAACAGTTTAGATTGTGGCGTGATGCCTGCCCCGAGGCGAAATTCTTTAACCTCTACGGACCTACTGAGGGGACAGGAATGTGCTGTTATTATCCAGTCACAAGGGAATTTGCTGATGATGAGGTGATACCTGTAGGATTTCCTTTTAAAAACACAGAAATTCTGCTTTTGAAAGAGGACAACACACTTGCATCACCAGGCGAGCAGGGTGAGATATGCATACGAGGAACTTCTGTCACACTGGGCTACTACAACAATCCTGAAAAGACGAAGGAAGCATACGTGCAGAATCCGTTGAACCACGCCTACCCAGAGATAATATATAGAACAGGTGACATTGGTCACATAAATGAATACGGTGAACTGGTATTTCATTCCCGCAAAGATTTTCAGATAAAGCACATGGGTCATCGTATTGAGCTTGGAGAAATAGAAGCAAATGTAAACCTGGTGCCTGAAATCAAATTATCAGGTTGCATATATGCAAAGGAAAAGGGCAAAATCGTTCTTT
>CAMNPQ010000105.1 GCA_946548305.1 uncultured Pseudobutyrivibrio sp. | reverse complement strand
CAGATTATTATCAAGCTACAGTAACATGTAACTGTGGTAACACATTTGTAACAGGTTCTACAAAGGAAAGCATCCACGTAGAAATTTGCTCAAAGTGCCATCCATTCTACACAGGCCAGCAGAAAGCTACACAGGCTCGTGGACGTATTGACAAGTTCAATAAGAAGTACGGCATCGAAGCAAAATAGATTGTTATTAGTGCTTATTAAGGGTTGGGATTCGTCTCAGCCCTTTATTCGTTTCAGTAAGTCGATGAACAAATAATTATTGAATTTATTTAGGAAAGCCAATGAGCATTTATAGATACTAATGATTATTTGTGAGAGTATAGTGAAAACGATGAACAAATAATTATTAGTACCTATAAATGCGGACTAGAACTAGGCATAGGATTAGGCAGATATGAAATATTCAGGAATAGGTGGTCAGGCTGTCATGGAAGGCGTCATGATGCGCAATGGCAATAAATATGCCGTTGCCGTTAGAAAGCCAGATAATGAGATAGCTGTAGACGTTAAAAATACAAGGGACATCAATGATGTCTGGCATAAGATTCCTATAATAAGGGGCGTAGTGTCATTTTTTGATTCACTTATTATAGGCTTGGGTACTTTGATGTATTCTGCCAGCTTCTTTGAAGATGAGGATAGTGTAGATAAGTCAAAGCTTTCTGAGGAAGAGTTAAAAAAGCTTGAGAAGAAGGAAAAGGCTGAAATGGGGGGTACTTTAATGCTGTCTGTTCTATTGGCACTTTTGATTTTTTTTGCCTTACCCTATTTTATTTCATTTGGGCTTAGCAGATTTGTGGAATCCCAGGCACTGATAGCTTTCGTAGAGGGAGTTATTAGAATAGCCATATTTTTAGGATATGTCATGGCTATATCTAGGATGGAGGATATAAAACGTACCTTTATGTATCATGGAGCAGAGCATAAATGCATCAATTGTGTTGAAGCGGGGCTGCCTCTTACAGTAGAAAATGTTAGAAAATCTACTCGATTTCATAAAAGGTGCGGCACAAGCTTTATCTTTATAGTTTTTATTATCTCTGTCTTTGTTTTTATGTTTATAAATTTTGACAACACATGGTTGAAGCTACTGGCAAGGCTTTTGCTGATTCCTGTTATTGCAGGTGTTTCATACGAATTTATCAGGCTGGCAGGAAGATACGACAATTCTGTTGTGAATGCCATTTCACAGCCTGGCCTTTGGTTGCAGAAGCTGACAGTTATGGAACCAGAGGATGATATGATAGAAGTGGGAATCGCTTCTGTTGAAGCTGTTTTTGATTGGAAAACCTTTCAAGAGGAGAATAAGGAGTGTTTTTGATATGAATTATAAGCAAGCTTTAGATAAAGGAATTCTTTTGCTTGAAAATGAGGGTATCGAGGATGCTAAAATAGACGCTTGGTACTTGCTTTCTTATGTTAGTGGGATGAAGAAAGCAGAGTATTTTTTGAAACAAAATGATACTGCAGATGAGTTGATTTTGTTTAAATACAAAGAGGCACTTTTAAAAAGAGCCAGTCATATTCCGCTTCAGCATATTACTGGAGAACAGGAATTTATGGGATTAAGCTTTTGGGTAAATGAAAATGTGCTCATTCCAAGGCAGGATACAGAGACTTTGGTGGAGGAAGCATTAAAGGTTATCCCTAGCGGCAGCCATGTTTTAGATTTGTGTACTGGCAGTGGATGTGTTATTATTTCTCTTGTTGTCCACGGACAGGGGCTGTCGGGAGTGGGAATTGATGTTTCCGAGGAAGCTCTTGCAGTGGCTAGAGAAAATGGTGAACGCCTTGTTGGCAGCAAAGTTGATTTTGCGCCAGGAAATATATGGGATGGTGTTACAGGCAGATTCAATGCTATAGTATCCAACCCACCATACATCAGAACAAAGGATATCCTAAATCTTTCTGTAGAGGTAAAAGACCATGAGCCAAGGATTGCCTTAGACGGAGCTGAAGACGGACTGTATTTCTATCGCCATATAGTAGGTCATGCCAAAGAATACCTTAAGGAAAAAGGCTGGCTTTTGGTGGAAATAGGATACGACCAGGGCGAGGATGTCTATGAACTATTTGTAGCCAATGGTTTCAAGGACGTGGAAATAATAAAAGACCTGGCTGGCAACGACAGAGTCGTAAAGGGTCACTTATAGTGAAAACGATGAGCAAATTAACATTTATTAGTGAGATGTGTACATTAGACTAGAGTACATTGTAGAAAAGTAGATTTTGTAAGAGGTATAGAGATGTTTGATAGATTAGAGGATTTAGTTTTAAGGTATGAAGAGGTAATGAATCTGCTTTCAGAGCCTGATGTTGCAAACGACAATGCCAGATTCAGAGCCCTCATGAAAGAGCAATCAGATCTGGCTCCTATAGTGGAAGCCTATAAGTCTTATGTAGCTCACAAGCAGAATATTGAGGATTCCTTAGAGCTTTTGGAGGTTGAAACTGACGAGGAAATGAAAGAGCTTGCAAAGGAAGAGATGAAGGAATCTCAGGCTGAGGTGGAAAGACTTGAGCAGGAGCTTAAGATTCTGCTTCTTCCAAAGGATCCTAATGATGACAAGAATGTCATTGTAGAAATCCGTGCAGGTGCTGGTGGAGAAGAGGCAGCTTTATTTGCAGCAGAGATTTATCGTATGTATGTACACTATGTTGAGTCTCGTGGCTGGAAGGTAGAGCTTTTAGAGGCAGACGAAACTGGCATTGGCGGTATGAAAAACATAGAGTTTATGGTTAAAGGAACAGGGGCATATTCAATTCTTAAATATGAATCCGGTGTGCATCGTGTACAGCGTGTTCCTGAAACCGAGTCTCAGGGACGTATCCAGACATCTACCTGCTCTGTAGCAGTTATGCCAGAGGCAGAAGAAGTAGATATTCAGATAGATGAAAAGGATATACGTATTGATGTTATGCGTGCTTCTGGTAATGGTGGTCAGTGTGTCAACACCACAGATTCAGCTGTTCGTCTTACTCACTATCCTACAGGTATTGTAATTTACAGCCAGACTGAAAAATCACAGCTTCAGAATAAGGAAAAGGCATTTGCCCTTTTACGTGCAAAGCTGTATGACCTTGAGCTTCAAAAGCAGCAGGATGCAGAGGCAGCAGAACGTCGCTCTCAGATTGGTACAGGCGATAGAGCTGAGAAGATTCGTACATACAATTTCCCACAGGGACGTGTAACAGATCACCGTATCAACCTTACCCTTTACAAGCTTGATAAAATCATGAATGGAGACATTCAGGAAATCTTAGATGCCCTTATTGCAGCAGACCAGGCTGCAAAGCTGGCAAAAATGAACGAAAAGAATTAAAAAATCAATCATCTGTAGCTGATACTTCTTAATGGAGTATTACCTACAGATGATTTTATTTTAAGAAAATGTAAAATAATTATTGTATATTTAAAATTAATTTGATATATTATAAACATCTAAGTACATATATTAAGGGGCTTGGTGCTTAGTCAAAGACAAAATTTTTGGAGGAAAATACATGAAGAAATTTATTTCATGTGTTTTAGCTATTTCTATGGTTGGGTGTCTTGTGGCTTGCAAAAGCTCTGAATCTGAAGTTAAAAACTACACGGTCAGCTATGACAACATTGCCACAGGCGACGTATCTTCGGGCGTTTCGGTCCACGACCCATCCATTTTAGAAGTAGATGGAACATATTATATTTATGGCTCTCATATGACAGCTGCAAAAAGTACCGATTTATTGAATTGGGAAAGCATAGCAGATGGCTATATGAAAACAAACCCTGTTTATGGGCAGATTTATGATGTGGCAGATGAGGCTTTTGCTTACTCTGGTTCAAAAAACAGCATCATAAAGACTGATGATGGAAGCACACATGTGTGGGCTCCTGATGTAATCTACAATGAGAAAACCAATCTTTATTACATGTATTATTGCTGCACCAGTACCTGGAATGCTTCGAATCTGTGCTATGGTACAAGCGAATCACCTGAAGGTCCATTTGAGTGGCAAGGGGCATTGATATATTCTGGTTTTACCAATAAAAATATAGATAGTACTGATGTGCTTGATTACGTTGATGAGGATTACGCAAAAAAGCACTACATAAAGGGTGGCGCATATAATTATGAGGATTACCCAAATGCCATCGACCCAACTGTTTTCTATGATAAGGATGGCAGAATGTGGATGGTATATGGCTCCTGGTCTGGTGGAATATTCTTGTTAGAGCTTGATCCAGAGACAGGACTGGTGATTCACCCAAAGACAGATGAAGCAAATAATGTGGATGCATATTTTGGTAAAAAGCTTATCGGTGGTGGACACATCTCTATAGAAGGTCCTTACATAATGTATGACCCTGCAACAGATTATTATTATTTGTTTGTTTCATACGGTACGCTTACCAGCAATGGCGGATATCAGATGAGAGTGTTCCGCTCTAAAACTGTAGATGGGGAATATGTGGATATGAATGGCAGCTTCCCTGAGAAGAGTGCGTTGCACCAGAATTTCGGCTTGAAGCTATCAGGCAATTATAAACTGCCTAGCTTGTCTCAGGCTTATATGGCTACAGGTCACAATTCAGCATTTATTGATGAAGATGGCAAGGCGTATGTTGTATATCATACTCGTTTTAATGATGGCACAGAAAATCATTCGCCTCGTGTTCACCAAATACTGATGAATGCAGAGGGCTGGCCATGTGAGCTGCCTTATCAGACTCAGGGTGAGACGGTTTCCGATACTGGCTACACCAAAGATGATGTGGTAGGCAGATATTATGTTATAAATCAGGGCACAGATATTTCCAGTGATATTGCAAATCCTATCATTGTTTACTTGAATTCAGATGGTACATGCGATGGAAAAGAGGTATCAGGCACTTGGTCAATGACAGATGGTACATACTACATGAATATAACTGTAGGAGAAAAAGAGTTTAGCGGCGTGTTCTGCCAGATGAAAGATGAGGCGAATACGGATGTTACTGTATTTTCTGCAGTTGGAAATAATGAGTCTTTATGGGGGGTTAAATACTAGATATGGATAACAATTTTGAATACAATAAACCATGGATATTACAAAGAGCAGACCCTTATGTGTACAGACATACAGACGGTAAATATTATTTTACCGCCTCAGTGCCTGAATATGATAGGATAGTGCTGAGATGCAGTGACACACTAGAAGGTCTCAAAGATGCTTCTGAGCTTGAGGTGTGGCACAAGCATGAATCAGGTCCTATGTCAAAGCATATATGGGCTCCGGAACTCCACTTTTTATTTGGAAAATGGTATATATACTATGCTGGTGGAGAAATGGAAGATATCTGGAAAATCCGTCCTTATGTACTGGAATGCCAAGGTGATGACCCAATGAAAGACCCATGGATTGAAAAGGGAAAAATAACCAGAGCACCAAGCGATGAGTTTTCTTTTGAGGCATTTTCTTTGGATGCCACTGTCTTTGAAAACAAAGGAAGCTGGTATTATATTTGGGCTGAGAAAACAGGCGTTGGCAAGCAGATTTCCAATCTGTATATAGCACGAATGAAAAACGGCTATTCTCTTGAGACAGACCAGGTGCTTCTGACAACTCCTGATTATGACTGGGAGCGTCATGGATTTTGGGTAAACGAAGGTCCATCTATAATAAAACGAAATGGAAAGATATTTATGACTTATTCAGCCAGCGATACAGGCGTGAATTACTGCATGGGAATGCTTACAGCAGATGAGGATAGTGATTTGCTGGATCCTTTGTCTTGGAAAAAGGAACGCTACCCAGTGCTAAGCAGCTCGGCAGAGCATGTTGTATATGGACCAGGTCACAATTCCTTTACTGTGGATGAAGATGGAAATGATATACTTGTTTATCATGCCAGAACAGAGACAGAAATCGTAGGAGACCCATTGTACAATCCAAACAGGCATGCAATGCTTATGAAATTTAGTTGGGAAAATGGAAGACCAGTATTTAAGTATGATTGAAAATAGAGTTTGTACCAGGTGTCTGCTTAGAGATATGATTGATGCAGACACATCTATGATAGAAAAATACAAATCAGCATTAAAAAAGCAGGACATGGCATCAGATGAAGAATACGAACGTAGACTCTCCATCTGTACGTCCTGCGATAAGCTAAACGAAGGCACTTGTATGTCTTGTGGCTGCTATGTGGAACTGAGGGCTGCGGCAAAGGTTTCACGTTGCCCTCGTAAACTATGGTAAAAAAGAATTCTACGCAAATAAAAAACATTAGGTAGGTAACAAGCTATACTGTTTCTCAATCGAAGCGTGTTAGCTGAGATGAGAAATAGTATGCTTGTAACCGTAACCTAATGTTTTTTAGTTTATAGGGCTATAATTAATTGACACGCGGATATCTTGACCATAGTTACCAAAGGTTTTTCCAAATAGTGTGACACCACCTACGTGTGCGGCATCTTCTTCCACTGAAATTCTGAAATCTATTGGAGCTCCCTGTTCGAAGTCTAAATCCTTTATTGTTACATCTGATATTTGCAGACCATCAATATATGTGCCGTGCTTGTTAATTACCAAAAGCTTTAACAGACCGTACTGATTCCAGTTTGGAGGAAACCAGTCAGGTGTAAAGGTACCTCGGATTTCTCCACCGAAATCTCCAGGGCTTGTCCATATACCTAATTTCTTTCCATTTAATGAAAAGGTGATATCACTTGGCCAATTATTATCTATGCCAGGGGCTTCAGATGATATCTCGAATGAAAATGATATCTGGGTGATTCTGTTGCCCGTAGGGATAAGATTTGGTAGTGAATACTCAACATAGCCCTTTGTAAACCAAAGTATATCTGCATTGAAATGGTCAGGATGGCTGAAATATCTGCTGTCGTCAATTTCACCAATGACAGAAGTACTGTTTGCAAGTCCACAAGTAGGGAAGATATCGTATTTTGAGAACTGACCAACCTTGATATCAGTAGTAAATACATTTGCAAGGTCTTCAGGTTTCTCGATTTCCACTACAATTTTATCTTGTATAACAGAACATATCTTGGAATTGCCGTGGCTGGCTGATTCGTTGGAAGTGGATATGAGACCACATTCTTCTAATTTTTTAATATGACCTGTGAGAGCACCATTGCTGAGCTTTAGTTCCGTTGCCAACTGGTTCATACTCATGTGGTCGTTTTCTAATAGTATGTTTAATATCTGGATACGCACGTCAGAGCCTAAGGCTTTGAATAAATCAAGTCCTTCTTCCAGAGAGGTTATATGTATCATAACGCGTCTCCTTTTTAAAAATATCTAAAATAGTATTTATAATTATAAATTATAGAAAAACCAGAGTCAATAACTAAAACTGAAATACCTAAATATTTTAGAAACATTTAAATATAATGTTTGAACTGTACACAAAATTCGGTAATTTACACCCATATTGTGCAAAACGACTAAAAAAGTTGTGTTGAATTTGTGAAGAATAAAAGAATATCCAAAATACTTTAGAAAAATCTAAAATAATCATTGACTTATGACATGTGAGATTTATAATGATTACATAATCGTTGATGAGTTCTTAAAAAGTGTTATCAACTATCAAGCCTCAGTTGGTATTACTTATTATTAAGAAAGCACAACTAAAGACAATTTCTTTTTAACACAAAAGGAGGAGAAGAATGAAGAAGAAGCTCATTAGTGCAATGCTTTGCACAACAATGGCAGCTAGTTTGTTCGTCGGTTGCGGCGGCGCAGCATCAGAAGGTGGGGTTGACCCGGATTCAGAAGAAGCAGCTACAGAAGAGGCAGCAGAAGAAACTGCAGAGTCGGAGGTAGTTACAAACACATTTGGTGATCCAAACGGAACACATCTTGAGATGTGGACATTCGTTGAACTTCACGGACAGCATTACGGTGTTATGGCTGAGGAATGGAACAAGCTTCATCCAGATAACACAATCGAAATTACATGTACAACATATCCATATGGCGATATGCATACAAAACTTCTTACAGCTTTAGAGGCTGGCACAGGTGCTCCAGATATCTGTGACGTAGAAGTTGGTCAGTTCCCTAACGTAGTTGAAGGTCTTGATCAGTGGCTTGTACCTCTTAATGATTACGCAGCTGATTACCTTGACACAATGGTTCCTGCAAGAATGGAAACATACCAGGGTGAAGATGGCAACTATTACGGAGCTCCTTACCACGTAGGTGCATTTGTAATGTACTACAACGTAGCGGCAATGAGCGAGGCTATGGGTCTTTCTCAGGACGAAGTAATTGCAAAGATTGACGCAGTTAAGACCTGGAGCGATTATGAGGCACTTGGAAATGAGTACCTTACAGCTTTAGGAGATGATACAAAATACTTTACATCTGTTGATACAGGCGGAGTTGACTGGTTATGGATTGCAATGGCTGAATACGGTGATGACTGGACAGGTGGATTCGATGGTCCAGCAAATGTACAGCTTGATTCAGTTAAGGAAATGCTTTCAATGCAGCAGTCTTGGTTAAAGTCAGGATTTGCTGAGGTTTCTCCAGACGGACATGTGGATCTTGAAGCTGGTTTCCAGAACATTATGGATAGAAACATCGTTTCATTCCCTAAGGCAATGTGGTACATGTCACGTTTCACAAACTACATGCCAGAGGAATCTGGAAACTGGTATATCGCTAAATGTCCTGTATTCAAGGAAGGACAGATTTGTTCAGTCGGTGTAGGTGGTACAGGTACAGTTGTAACACAGCAGTCAGCAAACATTGATCTTGCAGCAGAATTTACATGCTGGGCAAAGATGTCAGAAGAGGGTGAACAGCACATCTGGGATACACTTGGATTTGACGTATGTAACACAGCTCTTTGGAGCGATGATGCATTCGCACATGA
>CAMNPQ010000104.1 GCA_946548305.1 uncultured Pseudobutyrivibrio sp. | reverse complement strand
AATAATTCCGTGAATAATAATCAGGGGATTTAATTTTATTGTGTTGATGAGATTTGAAGATTGTTCAGATAAGTAAGATATTTTAAGCCTCATCAAGCGAAAGTTTGATGGGGCTTTAGTTGTGTTAAGGAGAAAAAATATGAGTGTTAAAACAACAGACATAAGAACTCTTTCTAGAAACTTCAAAGAATATGGAGATAAGGAAGTAACTGTTTCTGGTTGGGTTCGCAACATGCGTGATTCAAAGACATTTGGATTCCTAGTACTTGCAGATGGTACTTTCTTCAATCCTGTACAGGTAGTTTTCAACCAGGATAAGATTGATAACTTTGACGAGGTTCGTCATCTTAACGTAGGTGCAGCTGTATACGTAACAGGTACAGTAGTGCTTACACCAGAGGCTAAGCAGCCATTTGAGATTCAGGCTACAAAGGTTGTAGTTGAAGGAAAGTCTACACCAGATTATCCTATCCAGCCAAAGAGACACACAATGGAATACCTTCGTACACAGACACATCTTCGTGCGCGTACAAACACATTCCAGGCAGTATTTCGCGTTCGTTCTCTTTGCGCTTATGCTATTCACAAGTTCTTCCAGGAGCGCGATTTCGTATATGTTCACACTCCACTTATCACAGGAAGCGACTGTGAGGGCGCAGGCGAGATGTTCCAGGTTACTACAATGGATCTTAACAACATCCCAAGGACTGAGGATGGCAAGGTAGATTTTTCACAGGATTTCTTTGGACATGCTACAAACCTTACAGTTTCTGGTCAGCTTAACGGTGAGACTTACGCTCAGGCATTTAAGAACATCTACACATTTGGTCCTACATTCAGAGCTGAGAACTCTAACACAACCCGTCATGCAGCAGAGTTTTGGATGATTGAGCCAGAGATTTCTTTCGCTGACCTTGAAGACGATATGGAACTTGCTGAGGATATGATTAAGTACATCATCAACTACGTATTAGAGCATGCTCCTGAGGAGATGGAATTCTTCAACAGCTTCATCGACAAGGGACTTCTTGATAGATTACATCATGTTGCTACTTCTGATTTCGGACGCATCACATACACAGATGCTGTTGCAGAGCTTGAGAAGCACAACGACGAATTCGATTACAAAGTATCTTGGGGCTGCGACTTACAGACAGAGCATGAAAGATACTTAACTGAAAAGATTTTTGGAAGACCTGTATTTGTTACAGATTATCCAAAAGAAATCAAAGCATTCTACATGAAACTCAATGATGACGGCAAGACAGTTGCAGCTATGGACTGCCTCGTTCCTGGCATCGGAGAAATCATCGGTGGCTCTCAGCGTGAGGACGACTACGATGTGCTCCTTAAGAGAATGCAGGAATGCGGTCTTAAGGAAGAGGACTACCAGTTCTACCTTGACCTTCGTAAATACGGTAGCTCTCGCCACGCAGGCTTTGGCTTGGGCTTTGAACGCTGCGTAATGTATCTCACAGGAATGGGTAACATCCGTGACGTCATTCCATTCCCACGTACCGTAGGTAATTGCGATCTTTAACCGTTTTTCGCACATGAATATGTGTGAAAAAGGTTAACCAGAACTGCCCATTGCCGTAGGCAATCTTCAATGGCAGTTCTTCCGCTGTAGTATGTAAATAATACGGCGACTGCTAGGTGTTTCGTGCTCCCGCAGGCCATCTCCCATTGGAGTCAAGGGAACCTCCCTAAAGGGTCCCTCCTTAACTCCATGGGGCTCTCCTGCTCGCGCTTGCCTAGGTTATGTAGTCGCCTTAATATCTAGATGAGTAATCTGCAAAGAAGCTCGACATGTCTTTTCGGAGACCTTAAAGTGCCGTCCCTACTTAGATGGTGCGTTAGCAGCATCTTACGTAGGGCAACGAGCACGACATGAGCAAAAGCGTGTCTCGAAAAGATATGTAGAGATTTTGCCGCAGATTACGTACTAAGACTAGGAGGAGAATATGAGCAAGATATACATTCCAGAGGGATATGCTTCGGCACTTGATTTGAAAGAGACACAGATTGCTATTAAGAAGGTGAAGGATTTCTTCCAGGCACAGCTTACAGCGGAGCTTAATCTTCATCGTGTTACGGCTCCACTTTTTGTTGAGCCAGAGTCAGGTCTTAACGATAATTTGAATGGTGTGGAACGTCCTGTAGCTTTTGGTGTAAAAGAGCAGGGGGATAAAGAGGTAGAGGTTGTTCATTCACTTGCTAAGTGGAAGAGAATGGCTCTTGGCAGATACCAGTTCAATGTGGGCGAAGGTCTTTACACAGATATGAACGCAATCCGTCGTGACGAAGACACTGATAATATTCACTCTATTTATGTGGATCAGTGGGACTGGGAGTGTATAATTAATAAGGCAGACAGAAATGAAGATACTTTGAAAAAATATGTAAAGAGTGTCTATGCAGCACTTCGTGTCACTGAAAAATATATTGCAAATGCATATGATTATGTGCAGTGCATTTTGCCAGAGGAGATTCATTTTATTACCACTCAGGAGCTGGAGGATAGATGGCCTAACCTTGATTCACACCAGCGCGAATATGAGGCTGCCAAAGAATATGGTGCAATCTTCCTTATGAAGATAGGCGACTTGCTTGAGTCAGGCAAGAAGCATGACGGTCGTGCTCCTGACTATGATGATTGGCAGTTAAATGGTGATATCATCGTGTATTATCCAGTAGATGATATCTCACTTGAGCTTTCTTCTATGGGAATCAGAGTAGATGAGGATAGCCTTAAGAGTCAGCTTGAGAAGGCAGGCTGCAAGGAGCGTGCTAACCTTCCATTCCAAAAGGCAATCCTTGAAAAGAAGCTTCCATATACAATAGGCGGTGGTATAGGACAGAGCCGCATTTGTATGTTCTTCCTTCGCAAGTGTCATATTGGCGAGGTTCAGTGTTCCTTCTGGCCTGAGGAAGATGTAAAATACGCCAACGAAAAAGGTGTGATTATTCTATAGATTTGTGGGCTTTTAATAGTTAGTAAACATTACCCTGTTTTTGCAACAGGGTAATTTGTTGTGTATTTTTAAATATAGATATTTACTTTAAAACTTTAATGTGTTAAATTATATATAAACATAAGGAGGGAATTTGTGCGTCTCTCACGCACTTGATTAGGAGTATATATAGCAATGAATAAGAAACTTGAAACAGCGGAAATGGATGAGCTTCTTAGAGCAATCCTATGTCTTGAAACAGTTGAGGAAGCATATGAATTTTTTGAAGATTTGTGTACTGTAAATGAAATGGTAGCTATGAAGCAACGCTTTGAGGTTGCCAAAATGCTTAGGGAGGAGCGCACATATCAGGATATTGCAGATGAAACAGGAGCGAGCTCTGCTACTATCAGTCGTGTGAACCGGGCATTAAACTATGGAAATGATGGATATGATTTGGTTCTTAGAAGACTTAGCAAATAACTATTCATTTATTTAATTGTACAGTTTGATATGTTAGAATGTAAGATGTAGTCTTAAAGACTACATCTTTTTTGTTAGATATTTTGGCAAGTTAAAATTCATTTAGTTTTGACTCTTTTACCAAAAGATGAATACTGACTTTTTATGGAGGAGAAATGGATAATACCAGAAAAAGGCTGAATAATATTTTGCATCAATTAGCTGAGATAGACTATGTCCATCCAGCGGACATTCCTAATATAGATTTGTACATGGATCAGGTGCTGACATTTTTAGATCAGGAATTAGGCACTGTCAGGGAAGCCACAGAAGACAAGGCCATGACAAAAACTATGATTAATAACTACACAAAGAATCAGATTTTGCCATCTCCTGAAAAAAAGAAATATTCAAGAGATCACATGTTGAATTTGATTTTTATCTATTATCTGAAAAATTTCTTGTCCATGAAGGACATTAAAAAGATTTTAGATCCTATAAATGAGCGATATTTTGGCAGTGATGAGGGCCTGGGATTCTTTGACATCTATTCGGCAATGGTAGGCTTTGAGAGTAAGGTGGCAAAGGATGTGACCAAGGATATTATAAAAAAATACAATTTTAGTAAACAGGCATTTGTTGACCAGGATGAAGATTCAAAAAGTGAATTACAGGAGTTTACATTTATCTGCGAATTGGCTTTTGATGTGTTTGTAAAAAAAATGATGATAGAGCAGTTTTTGGCAGGCAGGGATGAAAAAGCAGAAGCTGATAAATCGGATATTGCTGAATAAACCCGAAAGATATAACGCAAGGTGAGGAAAAAGATATGGATTTAAGTATGTTAAATGATAGGCAAAGGGAGGGAGTCGTTACCACTGAAGGTCCAGTGTTGATTTTGGCTGGAGCCGGCTCAGGTAAGACCAGGGTACTCACTCATCGTATTGCTTATTTGATAGAGCAGGGAGTAATGCCTTATAACATCATGGCGATTACATTTACAAACAAGGCTGCCAGAGAGATGAGGGAGCGTATTGATAATATAGTAGGCTTTGGCTCAGATGGTGTGTGGACAGCCACATTCCATGCCAGCTGTGTCAGGATTTTGCGTAGATATTGCGAAAATCTGGGGCAGGGTTATACCTCTAATTTTACTATTTATGACACCGATGATTGCAAGACCCTGATGAAGGAGGTGTGCAAGTATCTTCAGATAGATACAAAGCAATTTAAGGAGCGCACATTTTTAAATGTAATTTCTGATGCCAAAAATAAACTTATAGGACCAGAGGAATTTACTAATCGAGCCATGGGCGATTACAATATGTCTAGACAGGCTACAGTTTACAGGGAATATCAGGCTAGACTTCGTCAGAATAATGCATTTGATTTTGATGATTTGATTATGAAGACAGTAGAGCTGCTTCGACTGGATGGAGATGTTAGAGCATATTACAACAACAAATTCAAATATATCATGGTGGATGAGTATCAGGATACCAATGCGGCTCAGTTTGAACTTGTGAGACTGCTTGTGGGCGGTGAGCAGAATCTTTGCGTAGTAGGTGACGATGACCAGTCCATATATAAGTTCCGTGGAGCTGATATCTACAATATTCTTAATTTTGAACAGCATTTTCCAAATGCTCATGTGATTAAGCTGGAACAGAATTATCGAAGCACAGGAAATATTCTGGATGCGGCCAATGCAGTTATTGCAAACAATGAAGGTCGTAAAGAAAAGGCTCTTTGGACTGAGGAAGAGGCAGGAGACAAGATTCAGTTTCAGCAGTTTGACAGTGCCTATGAGGAGGCAAGCTATATCGCAAGCAATATTGAAAGTGTTGTCAGAAATGGCGAGGCAAACTACAGGGATTGTGCGGTGCTCTATCGTACCAATGCCCAGTCAAGACTATTGGAAGAAAAAATGATTTATGAGGGGATTCCTTATAAGATTGTGGGCGGCATAAATTTCTATAGCCGAAAAGAAATAAAGGACGTTATAGCTTACCTTAAAACAGTGGATAATGGTTCGGATGATATTGCTGTTCAGCGAATTATCAATATTCCAAAGAGAGGAATTGGTGCTACAACAATTACGAAGGTATCAGATTATGCCAGAAATCATGGATTGAGTTTCTATGAAGCTTTAGTTCATGCTAATGACATTCCATCTATTGGAAAAGCTGCAGTAAAAATAAAAGGATTTACAGATTTAATAGAAAAGCTAAGGAAAATATCCCAGACCGAATCTGTTTCCTCTCTTGTAGAAGAAATCCTGGATCAGACAGATTATGTGGCGGAGCTAAAGGCTGAGGGAACCGACGAGGCAAAGGCTCGTGTTGAAAATATAGACGAGTTACTTACAAAGGCGGTTGCATACGAAAAGGATGCCAGAGATGATGGTAATGAGCCTACACTATCAGGATTTTTAGAGGATGTGGCACTTGTGGCTGACATAGATAGCTACGAGGAAAGCGATAATTATGTGGTGCTAATGACACTTCATGGAGCGAAAGGCTTGGAGTTTCCTAGAGTGTATATGGCAGGAATGGAAGATGGTTTGTTCCCAGGTCAGGGAGCTATTTTTGATGGAGGTGGAGCTGATTCAGAGCTGGAGGAAGAAAGACGTCTTGCATATGTAGGAATTACTCGTGCTCGTGAGCATCTTACCATGACAGCCGCTCGTATGCGTATGATTCGTGGTGAGACACAGTTCCACAAGATATCCCGATTTGTAAAGGAAATCCCAGAGGATTTAATTAAAGGAAATCTTTGGGAGCCAAAGCCAATGGAGGATTACTCAAGCACTCCTATCGGAGAATATTCTGTATATCAGAAGCCTTCTGGCAGAGGCCCAGCCATCGCTACAAGCTATGGCGATAATAAGCGTTCAGTTAGAGATACATTCAAGTCTAACGTATATACGGTAGGAAGTTCTACCACAGCAGTTCCTAACAAGAATGGAACTAAAATTGAAAAAGCAGAATTAGAATATGGAATAGGCGATAAAGTTAGTCATATTAAATTTAAGGAAGGCATTGTGAAGGATATTATCGACGAAGGCAGAGACTATGAGGTCACAGTTGAGTTCGAAGGCGCAGGCGTGAAAAAGATGCTGGCATCCTTTGCAAAATTAAAGAAAGTATGAAGCGTGGTGAAATAGTACAGGGTAAAGTAATAAAAGTAAACTTCCCTAACAAAGGTATAGTCGAAACAGCAGAGGGGGACAAGCTCCGTGTCAAGGGTGTGTTGCCAGGTCAGACTGTTTCAGTGAGAGTAAAGAAATCTTCAAAGGAAAAGGCACAGGGAAATTTGCTGTCTATCGACGCACCATCTCCTTTAGAGATGGAGAATCCAGCATGCAGTCATTATGGTAAGTGCGGTGGATGTACATATCAATCTCTTCCATATGAAGAGCAGCTTAAGCTTAAAGAAGGTATGATTCATGATTTGCTGGCACCTGTTATTGGTGAGGAGGTTTGGGCTGCAACTTATGAGGGAATAAAGGCTAGTCCTAATCAGTTTGGTTATCGCAACAAGATGGAGTTTTCTTTTGGCGACGAGGTAAAGGATGGTCCTCTTACATTGGGGATGCACAAAAAGGGAAGCTTCTATGATGTTGTCACTGTAGATGGCTGTCAGATTATTGATGAGGATATGAGAAGGGCGCTAAGCATCACCTTAGAGTATTTTTCAAAGCTAAAACAGCCATATTATAGAAAGAATACACATGAGGGTTATTTGCGTCATTTGCTGGTACGTAAGGCTGCCAAGACAGGAGAGATACTGGTTGACTTAGTGACTAGTACTCAGATATCTTCACTATACGAAATAGCTATGCTGGCAGGTTGGAAAGATGCCCTTATTTCATGTAAGGAATGGACAGGGAAGATTGCTGGTGTGCTTCATACTAAAAATGATAGAGAGGCAGATGTGGTCTGCGACGAAGGCACAGAAATTCTTTATGGAAAAGGCTGGTTCACCGAAGAACTGCTGGGGCTTTCATTTACCATCACACCATTTTCATTTTTCCAAACTAATTCCCTTGGGGCAGAAGTGCTCTATAGCACAGCACGCGATTTTATTGCAACAGGAGCTGACGGAGCCGAAGTATACGATTTGTATTCAGGCACCGGCACTATTGCCCAGGTTATCGCTCCAGCGGCTAAGCATGTCACAGGCGTGGAAATCATTGAAGAAGCAGTGGAGGCAGCTAAGGAAAACGCCAAGCTCAACGGCCTTGATAACTGCGATTTCATCGCAGGTGATGTTCTTAAGGTTCTGGATGACATTACAGAAAAGCCCGACTACATCATCCTTGACCCACCACGCGATGGTATTCATCCAAAGGCTTTGGATAAGATTATCGATTACGGTGTTGATTCACTTGTTTATATTTCATGTAAGCCTACCAGCTTAGCTCGCGACCTTGAGGTCTTTCTAGCGCGTGGTTACAAGGTGACACGCTTGGCGTGTATTGATATGTTCCCTGGAACTTATCATTGTGAGACAATCGCACTTTTGTCTAAACTTCGTTAGGCTAAGCATCATATCAATGTAAAGGTGGATATGGATGAGCTTGATCTTACAAGTGCAGAAGCAAAGGCGACATACAAGGAGATCCAGGATTGGGTGCAGGAGAAGTACGGAGTTCATGTGACGAATCTGAATATTGCCCAGGTGAAACAGAAGCACGGGATCATCGAGCGGGAAAACTATAATAAGCCCAAGTCTTCTGATAGTAAACAGCCAGGATGCCTGGAAGAGAAGGTTAAGGCGATAGAGGATGCTATGAGGTATTTCCAGATGATATAAAGTATTGTCATTCAGATATGACAAGTGAATTAATTATATGGGATAAACAGGTATTAAGACTACATCAAACAACGAATTATACGGACCTTTGATGAGGTTTTTCATAGTTTTGATGAAAACAACAAGTAGTTCCCGTCGTTTAAGCGGGAAACAGGAGATGAAGATATGAAAATAAAAACTATTCAATTAAAAGGATATAAGCGATTTTATGACCTAACAATTGACCTTATGGAAAATCCTAAACGCATCATAGCATTGGTTGGTCCAAATGGTTGCGGGAAAAGTAGTGTTTTTGATGGAATGCTTTTTGTGAACAATGCGTATAATCACATAGGAAATACAAACCAAAAAGACTATAATTATCACTCTTTGGAACATACTCCGGGATATAATTATCAGAATGTCAGTATTAATTTTAGTGAAGGCGAATTTAGCGCAGTCCGTAGTAAAAAACAAACTGACGGGAAACATAATACTATATTTTCATTCCGTAGTTCTTTTAGATATAATGGAACATTGGATGTACGTGAAAGTAAAGCTGTATCAGAATTAAGAAATAATGATTTTGGAGCGTCAACAGCAGCAGATATCGATCAGAGAATAGAACAGAATTATCGCAGATTGAATATAAAGTATAATAAGTATCTTAACGATCAA
>CAMNPQ010000103.1 GCA_946548305.1 uncultured Pseudobutyrivibrio sp. | reverse complement strand
AATATTTATTAAGTTATCAAGGTACATTTAATGTATCTAAAAATATTATACGAGGTGATACGTTTGAGGATTTGCTAGTATTGCTGGAATCATATCAAATAATCTATGCATATAATTCGGGTAAAATTGAAAACGATAATATTACATATCATGACACCAGAGAAATCTTTGATAATGATGGTGTTGTTTCATATACGGGAGATTTGCGTACTTTGTATGAAATGCAAAATTCTAAGGATGCATGGAAGTATTTGCTGGAAGCATTGAAGCAAAGTTTGCCTCTTGATGAGGAATTATTAAAGAGATTTCAGAAGCTTCTTACAAAGAACACCTATGATGAGCATCGCTGGAAAACTGGGGAACGTCCAGGGGAATATAAGAAAAAAGAATATGTTACAGGCGAGAAGGAGGTTGGAACACTTCCTGAGTGGGTGCATGAAGAGGTTGCCGAATTATTAGAAGAATTAGAAGCTGTAGAAGACGATAAAGCTTTGACAGCAGCTGCTTATTTTCATGCGAAATTCGAAAATATACATGCTTTTGCTGATGGTAATGGTAGAGTAGGGCGACTGTGTATGAACTATATTCTTCTTATTCATAACCATCCACCAATTACTATTTTTGATGAGGATAAGAGGGAATACTATAAAGCACTGGAAGCTTGGGATGACAGGCAATCTTTAAAAGAGTTAATTGACTTTTTAAAGAATCAGGCTGAAAAAACATGGAGTACAGTGTTTGATAAAGGACATTGTAAGGAAAAGAGTAATGGCTTGAAGGATTTTATTTAAAAGAAGAATAAAATTCGTAGATGAAACATAAAATCGTCACAACATTTATGCTGGGGTTTAATATAATGATAGAAGGTTAGTGCATTTATGTAGTGAGGGTTTTTATGATACAAAAGACATATTTCTCCCACAACGAGAAAGAACTAGAAAATATAATCAATGAGATTAAGAATCTAGACGAACTTAAGAGTGCCAAGGGGGCACTTGCGTTATTTTACTGTAATGGTCTCTCGGAAGCGGAGGCAAGTAAATACATAGATATATTTAGAAACGCACTTCCTCAAATAAAAATCTCTGGAATATCTGTAATCACCAGTCGTGAGAATTGGAATGAAAAAGGTGTTTCCTTATCTTTACTTTTGTTTGAATCTACCAATGTGGATATATATGCTTATGATGCCAGCGAGTATGATGAAGACATGGTCATCCATGATTTTTCTGAAAAGATAGAGCAGACAAAAGATGCTAAGGTGATACTCACATATCCTGTAAACCCAGTGAATGATTTTACTAAAATTTTAGAGGCGATTTCTGATAGGTACAAAGAAATAATATTTTTTGGTGCCTTGGCTGCCGCTAGAGATTATGAAAGCGGCAAAGAAGGGTCTTTTTATAGTCCCAAAGAAATAGCAGACTCCAGGGAAAAGCTATTTGGAGCAGGTCATTTAGAGCATTTACTTCAGGGTGTAGGTACAAGTGGAAGCGTAGAGGCTTTTTCTATATGCGATAGAATAATAGACAGCGGATATGTATTTGTTATTTTATCTGGAGATAAATTGCAGTGTCTTCCTAGATATTCTCTGGGATGGCGTCCTCTAGGAATAGGTTTACCCATAAAAAGAAGCGATAAAACTGATGAAATGGGAAATGCCTGTATAACGAAAATAGATGGTATACCTGCTGTTGAGATATATGAAAAATATTTAGATGTACAAGCAGATGAATATTTTTTAGATAATGTGTGTGAATTCCCAGTTGTTGTAAATAGAAATGGTACAGATATTGCCAGAGTGCCACTTTATGTTGGCGAAAATGGAGAGATTTATTTTTCCGGGGATATACGTTCAGATGAAGAAATCAGGCTTTCCTATGTAAATCCAGAGGAACTGTTTGAAATGTCAAAGGAGGCGGCTGAACAAACCAGAGCTTTTGAGCCCCAGGCTATGATTATGACTATATGCTACAACAGATTCCATTTTTTGAAGGAGCTGGAGCATACAGAGATAGACTATTTTGAAGATGTAAGCCAGGAGTTAATTTACGCATTTGGTGGCTACGAAATATTAAAAGGTTTTGATTGTGGCGGTATTTTAAATAGTGCCTTTATTTCCTTGGCACTAAAAGAAGGTGATGATTGTGAATGCGAGCATTGCACTGGAGCAATCACAATTCCAGCGAGAAAAGAGGAAAAACGTCTAAAAAGCTTTGGGGAGAGAATGACTACATTTATTGAGTCAACCACAAAGGAATTGGAAAAAGCCTACGAGAGGCTAATGATGCAAACATGGCAAAATCTGCATTTTTGTCAAACATGTCTCATGAAATCCGCACACCTATCAATGCAATTCTTGGAATGAACGAAATGATTCTCAGGGAAAGTGAAGACGAAAACATCCTTGAATATGCAGCAAATATAAACAGTGCCAGCAACAGCTTACTTGGAATAGTAAATGATATATTGGATTTTTCAAAGATAAATGCTGGAAAAATGGAGATAATTCCAGTGGAATACGAGCTTGCATCACTTTTGAATGATTTGATAAATATGATTCAAAAGCGAGCTGAGGACAAAGGACTAAAGATAAGAATAAATGTCAATCCTACGATTCCCCACCTATTATATGGTGATGAAATCCGTTTGAAGCAGGTTATCACCAATATTTTGACTAATGCTGTAAAGTATACGGAAAAAGGTGGAGTAGTGCTGGTGATAGACTATGACTATTCTTCTGAGGCAGGTGTTGAGGATTTTGATGGTAGCATGTCTTGTAGTCTTGATGGAAATATCAGATGTTGCGGCAATAAAAATCTGGTTTTAAAGGTGTCAGTGGAAGATACTGGAATAGGGATAAAGGAAGAAGATTTACCAAAGCTTTTCAATACCTTTGAACGTGTGGACGAAAAGCGAAACCGTACCATAGAAGGCACAGGCTTGGGAATGTCTATCACCCAAAATCTGTTATCATTGATGGGAAGCAAATTACAGGTGGAAAGTGCCTATGGCGTCGGTTCGAGATTTTCCTTTGAGCTTGTGCAAAAGATTGTGGATTTTACACCCCTAGGGGATTTTGCTACAGCACTAAAACGCTCTTTAAATACCAGAAAAGAGTATCATGCATCCTTTGTTGCTCCCGAAGCAAGGATTTTGGTGGTGGATGATACAGAAATGAACCTTACTGTTATTAAAAATCTGCTAAAAAGAACAGAAATTCAAATAGACACAGCACTTTCTGGAATGGAATGTCTTCAGATGTTGCCAAAAACAAAATATGATATTATTTTCTTAGATCATAGAATGCCGGAAATGGATGGTATTGAATGCTTGCGTAGAATCAAGGAAGATACAGAAGGACTGAATTTTTCTACACCTATAATTGCACTTACAGCTAATGCGGTTTCTGGGTCTAGAGAGATGTATTTAGATGCTGGTTTTGACAATTATATCACCAAGCCTATTGATTCTGATACATTGGAAACATTGATGTCTACACTTCTTCCAGTTTACAAGGTAAGGGCAGCGTCAAGAAGCGGTCATGAAAATGAAGAAATCAATCTCCCTGACTGGATTTATCAGATACCATTTATAAAGCCAGATATGGGCTTAAAGAATTGTGGAGATGCCAATTCTTATGTGAGTGCCATAGAAACTTATGTAGATAGTTTTGAAGATAATAGAGCGGCCATTTTGACGGCAAAGGACAAAGGCGATTTAGAAAACTACACTATCAAGGTGCATGCTTTAAAAAGCTCTTCAAGGATTATAGGTGCATCTGATATAGGAAAGCTGGCAGAAGAAATGGAGCTGGCTGGCAATGCATCAGATTGGGAAGCTATTAACGCATATACGGATGAATTGATGAGTTATTACAGCAGCCTTTGCTACATGCTGTTGAAAAATGTAAAAAAGGATGATGATGACAAACAAAAGCCTGTTATCGAAACAGATAAACTGAATGAGGCTTATATGGCAATAGAAGAGATTGCACAGATGTACGATTATGATACTATTGTAGGCATTATGGATTCACTAAATGAATACACCATACCAAAGGAAGAGCAGGAAAAATACAATGCCTTAAAGAAGGCTATCAAGAATGCCGATTGGGATGATATAAACAGAGTTTTGAAAGGATAATTCTATGGCAACAAAAATATTATTAGTAAGTGAAGGCTCCACATTTATGGTAGATGCTATTGCCAAAAATCTGACAGAGGGTGGGTTTGATGTGATTAAATGTGAGCCCATCATAAAAGAATTAAAGGCCTATGAAAATGATGCTGATATAGTACTGATTTATCTAGGTGCATATATCGAAAACAGATATGAAGATATGGTATATCTTAAGGATGTATGCATAGAAAAAGAGAAAATCATTAACGTAATTGGGGACAAAATGGAAGTCAGCGAATTGAAACGCTATGTGCCAGAGGGGATGATTGCCAATTATTTTTCAAGACCATTAGATATAAAAAATATGATTTCTGTTTTGCAGGAAGTGGCTGAAGATGCTGATAGCTACAACAGAAGAAAAAATATTTTGCTTGTGGATGATGATGCCACATTTCTTAAAACAGTAAAAGAATGGCTAAGTGTGAAATACCGTGTGACTATTGTAAGCTCGGGAATGCAGGCAATCACTTATATAGCTAAAAATACACCTGACTTGATATTGCTGGATTATGAAATGCCTGTAACATCAGGTCCCCAGGTGCTGGAAATGATTAGAAGTGAATCAGCCACTGCATCTATTCCAGTCATATTTTTGACAGGTAAAGACGATAAGGCCAGTGTCACCAGCGTACTTGCATTAAAGCCAGATGGCTATATTTTAAAAAGTGCAGGTAAAGAAAAGCTTTTAGAGCAGATTAAAAACTTTTTCGAGAGCAAGAAAGCAAAAACATTCTAGTGCCATCTTTTGATTTCTCTTTGCTCCCAGCCAGCGTCAGTGTTATAGGATGATTTTCTAGGAGCTTTGGCAGAATTCTCCCTGGCTGCGTCCAGGCTAAGTATTTTTGCTACTTCGTGCTTATATTTAGTTGAAATTGATACACCTATAAATTGATTTTCATTATCTAAATCATAGTTCTGACGATTTTGATAGGAAAAATAGTGCCTTTATTTACAAAATTAATCTGTATACTAGAGTCGTTGGTGAGTACCTCGCTATGGCGTATCTGAATGCCTATTCCGCTGTAGGAGATATTCACTGCCTTGCCCTGCACAGAGACTCCATCCTGTATTAGCTCAACAGGCTCATCTATTTGAGTTCTTTTAAAACGACGTCTTTCGCATTGCACACCTATATCTATCTGTGTTAGCACGAGACCAAATTTTTTCCCGTTTTCCTTTGTGGTCATAACCTTCACATTGTCCCACATGTAGCCCTTGTTATTGCTAGTGCAATAGAGGGCAGGGCGAGTGTCTTTGAATGTCCAGTCTATCGCAATAGTTTTTCCTTGCCATCTGAATTTAATAGGCTCAAAGCCCACATAATAGGCAGTAGGATGCTCTATTTTTACAGGAGTGAGCTTTAAAGGTATTTCAATACGACGATTGTCCTTTGTTACTCTGATATAAGGTTTATTTGCGTTTGTAATTTCTGATAATCTCATGTAATAGTTCCTTATCTGCGCTTATCAGGATGAGCTTCATAAAAGGCGTTTTTATCTTCATACATATTTTCGTCTGCGTACCGCATGGCAAGCCTCAAGTCCCCTTTTCTATCATCAAAGTAGTGTCCGATTGCAAAATTCAGCCAGTCTGGGTCACAGGCTTTTTTTCTAACCAATGCAAGCTTTTCCAGAAAATCATCCTCTGTGGTGTCTACGGATATGACTACAAATTCGTCGCCGCCTGCTCTATATATTTTATCACCTTCAAAGACTTCTTTTAAAACATTTGCAGCATCTTTTAATAAATCATCACCAGAGTTGTGACCGCCCTTATCGTTAATGGTTTTCAGTCCGTTTAAATCAAAGAATGCCACAGAAAACGGTTTGGGCTCTAGTTTTAGTTTAAGGGACAATTCATCTACATTTACGTTCATACAGTTTCTGTTGAATACTCCAGTGAGCATATCTACATTGCTTAAAAATTCCAGCTTCTCCATAAAAGTGTGATTTGCCACTTCAGCAGTGAGGAAGAAGGATAAAAGCTCTATGGTTTCCTTGAATCTGTTTACCTGGGTTACATCAAAATTGGAAATATACAGATAGCCTATAATGATGCCATGATGTATAAAAGGTGAAAGACAAAGGCTTTTTCCATTTGCATCTCTAACTGTTTTCACCCAGGCAGGAGCAAGCTTTTCATAATAGAGCATATCTGCCTCATTTGTAATAATAATATCATTGGTTTCTGCAACCAGTCTTTCCCAGCTATCCACTATTTCAAATGGGATTTTCGAAAAAATCTCCCTAATGGAATATGCGTTGTCTTTAACGTATTCACTGATTATTTTATATGTGCCTTGATCCTTATCAATGGATAAAATGCAGGCATCTGTAGAGTCAGTGAAATTTTGGATATCTCTTGTGACAATATCCATACTGGAGAAAAAGTCGTTTTCATTTCTAAGCTCCAGGCAGGATTTTATTACGAAGCTGGATATATCAGGGGATACATTGCTGAATTTTCCAGTATCCATTTCACGGTTTAGGGTGTACATAAATTGGCAATAGGAAATATTAGGCTCATGGTCGCAAACTATGGGCAGCAAAATATCCTCAGTCCAATAGCCATACATTTTGGTGGTGTCAACATAAGTATGGATATGCTTACCCTCCCATGCAGCCTGAAAACAGATTGCCTCAAATTTAGGCTCCTTGGGAATATGGGTAGAGTATAATTGCCCTTCAATGGCCTCATTGAAATTTTCGTAGGTATATTCCTGCCGACCTTCAGTTTCGGCATTCAAAGCCCAGTAGCTCTTTTTAAAAATATCGTTTATGGCATAGAATCTTATATCTCCACAGCTTCCATCTGGCTTTTTTTCCACAGAAAGGATTGTGCAGGGGAGTGGAGAAAGGTTCACAGCTGATTTCAATGTTTCATATAAGTTATTGCTCATTATTTGCCCTCTTAATCAAACAAAAAATTTCCTTCATATATTGTAAGCAATAAATGTGCTTACTTTGTGAAAAAATAATTGAAATATCTTTATTTTTATAATGTGCATTTGTATAATAAGCCTAGAAAAATGATAGGTTATTTTTTTAGGAGCTTTTTATGGATGAAAGATTAGAAAAGCAATTAGCTTTTGCTCTAAAAATAGATGAAGAAAAAAATATATTTCGGCAAACCCATTTGTCGAATCACGGTAGAAATGAAAATGATGCTGAGCATGCCTGGCACATGGCTATCATGGCTTATTTGTTAAGGGAATATTCCAATGAACCTATTGATATAGGTAAGGTCATGCTGATGTGCCTCATTCATGATGTTGTGGAAATTGAGGCAGGAGACACTTACGCCTATGATGAGGAGGCTAAAAAGTCTCAAGGGGCAAGAGAGGCAGAGGCTAAGAAGCATTTATTTGGAATGCTGCCAGAGGATCAGGCAAAGGAACTGATGGAATTATTTGAAGAATTTGAAGCCTTTGAGACTCCTGAAGCCAAATTCGCCAGAGCTATGGACAATCTGCAGCCCATCATGCTTAACAATAGTAATGGTGGAAGCGACTGGAAAGAGCATGGTGTCAGTGCAAAACAGGTTCATGGCAGGCAAGACAAGACGGCTCTTGGTTCTAAGAAGCTTTTTGAAGTGATAAATGACATAATTGAAGATAATGTTAAAAAGGGAAACCTTAAAAATGAGTAATAGAAATCTGGAGGTTTAATGAAAGCATTAATTGCAATGAGCGGTGGCGTAGACAGTAGTGTTGCAGCTCTTTTGATGAAGGAAAAAGGCTATGATTGCATTGGCTGCACTATGAAGCTATATGCAAATGAAGATATTGGAATGTGCAATTCCCATACCTGCTGTTCTTTAGATGATGTGGAGGATGCAAAGGCTGTTGCCAGACGCCTTGATATGCCTCACCACACCTTTAATTTTCAGGATAAATTTAAAGAAACGGTAATACAAAATTTTATTGATTGCTATGAGCATGGTATGACCCCAAATCCCTGTATTGAATGCAACAAGCACATGAAATTTAATGAATTGTACAGGAGAGGACAGATATTAGGCTGTGACAAAATAGTCACTGGGCATTATGTTAGAATTCGTAAATGCGATAACAAATATCAGCTTTTAAAGGGGCTTGATGCAAACAAGGATCAAAGCTATGTTTTATACAATATGAACCAGGAGGAGCTTGCCCACACAGAATTTCCATTGGGAGAGCTGTCTAAGGACGAGGTACGAAAAATCGCGGAGAACCATGATTTTATTAATGCAGATAAACCAGACAGTCAAGACATCTGCTTTGTTCCAGATGGGGATTATGTATCTTCTTTAAAAAGATTTACAGGCAAGGAATATGAGCCGGGTAATTTTGTTGACCTGAATGGAAATGTATTAGGCAGGCATAATGGTATTGTAGGCTATACCATAGGGCAGAGAAAGGGCTTGGGAATTTCCTATGAGCATCCACTTTATGTGGTTTCTTTGGACACTGAAAAAAATGAAGTGGTACTTGGGAAAAACGATGATTTGTTTTCCAAGGATGTATTAGTAAAAAATATAAACTGGATTGACCCTGAGGATTCTAGAACTGAATTTGATTGTAGTGCCAAAGTGCGCTACAGAATGAGTGACAAGCCCTGCCATGTTAAAAGGGTTGGTGATAAGGCTGCAAAGGTAACTTTTTTTGAGCCACAAAGGGCAATAACCCCAGGACAGGCAGCGGTTTTTTATGATGGAGATGTAGTACTTGGTGGCGGCACTATTGTAAGGGAGTAATAGCAGGCATTTAAAGGAGAATTACCTGCAGGAAAATATGCTTTTCTAATTCTAA
>CAMNPQ010000102.1 GCA_946548305.1 uncultured Pseudobutyrivibrio sp. | reverse complement strand
TGGTCTACAATACAAATTTGATGAACTAGTATTAAAGCCACTACCAAGTAAACAGCTACAATATGCAAGAGTCTCATATAAATCCCCAAAAGGAGTTATTACAGTAGGCTGGCATTATGAGGATGATAAATGCCTATATAGTGTAGAATTGCCAGATGGTTTATCTGGAAAGCTGATTAAGCCTAATGGTGAAAAGATTACAATCAAAGAAAAATGTACTTGTGAATTATAAAATGTGGTAAAAAAGACCCAGCTTACACTAGGTGTGAGCTGGGTTATCTATTTCTGTTTGATGCAGACTGTTTTCTAAAAGCAGATGGAGTCATGCCTGTGTGCTTTTTAAACTGACGAATATAATGTTCTGAAGTATCATAGCCGATTGCTTCCGCTATTGTTGCTACAGACATAGTGGAGTTTGCAAGCAAATCCTGTGAGTGTTCTATTCTTACAGTTCTAAGAATCTCAGTGTAATTCATGCCAGTCAATTCCTTTATCAAACGCGAGGTATATTCATTTGAGTAATGGAACTTCTTAGCCAAATCCGAAAGAGTAATCTCTTTATAATTCTCCTGAATGTATTGAATAAGAGCGTATCTTTGAACATCAACTCTACTGTCGAACAAGGGCATTTGTACTGATTCAGAGTAGTTTCTGATAATTATGTAAAAATCTAATAGCAGAGTATTGGTTATTGTTTGATAGTAGTATTCTTGTTTGTTTGTGCTTTCCGCCAACATCCATATAAAAGATGTATTTAAGGACTCGTCACTTCCGGTTCTAAACATAATATAATCATTTGCTTTTTTAGCGTAGATATTGTTTAGAAAGAATGATGAAAGAATATTTGGTGTATTCAAAAAGCCATAAAACATGGAGTGTAAAGTATCTTTTCTAAGCATAATATTGATGGCGATTGTGTCGTCAAAAATGGAAATAGAATGCTTGATACCTGGAGGAATAATACAAAAATCTCCTGTTCGCATATTGATAGTGCTTCCTGATATTTCCTGGGTGCATTGTCCGTCAAAAATATAAGTGATTTCAAAGAAAGTATGACTATGTTCAATGGCAGGACTATATCTTTCGTGCTTCTGCACAACAATACTGTCGTTATTTGACAAGTCAAAGAAAAAAGAATCTTCAAAAACCTTAGGAATAGTTTCTTCTATTTCCAAAACCAAAAGATGCTTCTTAAATACTTCTTCCATATTCAAGTTCGCTAGAAACTTGTTTAATTCTTTTTGATTTCTTCTAGCTAAATAGTATTCTTTATAAAATTGTTCCGTTTCCGTCATATCGTAGATATGTTGTCTTAAAGCTTTTGCATCCATGAGTCTAATAATATCTCAAAAAAATTTTCATGTCAAAAAAAATCATATTTATATCCATAAAAAAAGATATGCATCAAAAAACATCAATATAGTTGAACAATATTGTTAATTCTTTAAGGGCGAAAAGGAATTTATAATCAACCTGCAAGTTAAGTAAGGAGAAAGGTGTTGATGATTATGAGTGAACCAATACTTGAAATGAAAAATATTTCAAAAAGGTTTGGTAGCGTTGTAGCCCTTGATGATGTTTCACTTACAGTTTATCCAGGTGAGATAAGAGGTCTTATTGGAGAAAACGGTTCGGGAAAATCAACCATATCCTCTATAGCTGCTGGTATGCAGAAGGCAAATGAGGGCCAGATGATTTTCAAGAACAAAGAGTGGAATCCAGAGAGCATGATAGATGCCTTAACGGGTGGAATTGGTATGGTTGTTCAGGAAAGCGGTACTATTGCTGGAATAACTGTAGCGGAAAACATTTTCTTAGCAGAGTTAAAGCTTTTTAAAAATAAGTTTGGACTTGTTGATAAGAAAAAGCTTTATGAAGAAGCTGATAAAGTTTTACAGGAAATTGGAATCAAAAATGTAAAGGCTAGTGACTTAATGGGAAGTCTTGATTTCCAGGAAAGAAAGCTTGTTGAAATTGCGAAAGTCATGATGAAAAAGCCTGACATTTTAGTAATAGATGAGACTAGTACAGCATTGTCACATGATGGAAGAACATTGATGTATGGACTTATCAAAAGACTTAAAAGCGAGAATAAATCAGTTATTTTTATTTCCCACGATTTAGAAGAAATCACTACTGTTTGCGATACATTGACAGTGCTTCGTGATGGTAAGTTGATTAGAACATTTGAAAAAGAAGAATTCGATGACGATTTAATCCGAACAAGCATGATTGGACGTGAGCTTCAGGGGGATTATTACAGAACTGACTTCGAAGCTACTTCTCAGGAAGAGGTTGCATTAGAAGGTAAGAATATCAATTACGGCGACAAATTAAAGAATGTTAACATCAGTCTCCACAAAGGCGAGATAGTTGGAATCGGAGGCCTTTCAACATGTGGAATGCACTATTTAGGGGAAGCTCTTTTCGGAGCATTGGAACTTGATGGTGGACAGGTGATTACAGAATCTGGCAAGGAAATCAAAAGCTGTCATAATGCTGTATCTCAAAAGATTGGATATGTATCAAAGGACAGAGATACAAAGTCCCTTTGTTTGGAAGCCAGCATTAAAGACAACATCGCTATTGCAGGAATGAATATTTTCAAAAATAACGCTGGCATGATTACAGAAAAGAATGAGAAGGATTATGTGCAGAAACAGGTTAATGATCTTTCTATCAAGTGTAGCGACATGAATCAGCAGGTGAGCCAGTTATCTGGTGGAAACAAGCAGAAGGTTGTTTTTGGAAAATGGATTGGATGCGACAGTGAAATTCTCATTCTAGATTGTCCAACACGTGGTGTTGACATCGGCGTAAAACAGGCTATGTACCAGCTGATGATAAAGCTTAAAAAACAGGGAAAAGCAATTCTTATGATAAGTGAAGAGCTTCCAGAATTGTTGGGAATGAGCGATAGAGTCCTGATTATGAAGGACGGAGAAATAACAAAAGAATTCAATCGTAGCAAAGATTTGTCTGAAGCAGACGTTATTGGCTACATGATATAGGAGGTACGCTGTGAGTAAACTTAAGAAATTCAAAAATACTCAAATGCTTATAGCTACATTGCCATTGGTAGCGCTTATTGCTTTGTTTTTTATCTTTTGCGGAGTTATTCAAACATACGGCTATAGGCTTGATATGTATTTACAAATCGTTTTCAACGAGGCGGTAGTTCTTGCGGTTGTAGCAACAGGAGCAATTTTTATTTACACCTTAGGAACATTTGATATCAGCCTTGGTGCATCTACTCTTTTTGCAGCGACCCTTGGTGTTACTGTTTACAACAAGACAGAAAGCCTTGCGCTTATGATTCTTGTTTTGTTTGCAACAGGTATTGCATGCTCATTGTTTAATTCAGTTTTGGCATCAGTATTTAACATACCTGCATTCGTAACAACTGTTGCTATGATGTCAGTTTTGTCTGCAATAGCATCTCAGATTATTACAACAGATGGTGGTGCTCTCGGTGGAATCAGTATTCCTTCAAGTGTTGTAAAGCCTTATTCAGGAATCGGATTTAAAGCAATGCTCTTAATTATATATTTTGCAGTTTGTTTCTATGTTTTCCAGTTAACAAAAACTGGTAGAAGAATGAAGTTTATAGGTGGTAATCCACTATGTGCTTCACTTACAGGAATTAAAGCAAACAAGTATACAATTATCGCATTTACGATGGCAGGAATTGGTGTAGGTCTCGGGGCATTTCTTACTCTTACCTATACACCATCAGTTACAACACAAACAGCATCAAGCATTGGAATGAATATTTTTATTGCAATCGTATTTGGAGGAATGCCTATTTCAGGTGGCCCTCGTTCAAAAATCTATGCAGCCTTGGTTGGTGGATTTTCCTACATGCTACTGAACGACATTTTGGAAATTGTTATTGATAGTAGCGCGGCATATGGAATTACTCAGGTGATATCTGCTTTATTCTTTATGGCAGTTGTATACATAACAAGTATGAACTACCGTACTCAGGCATTGCCAAGATAAAGGTACCAACTGCTTTGGCAGTTAAAAATAATGGTTAATTATGGAGGGATTTGAAGATGAAAAAAAGATTTGCAAAACTCATTAGCTTAGCACTTGTTGGTGTAATGAGCGCTGGTGTTTTGGTAGGATGCGGAAATTCTAATGACACAGCATCTGCAGCAAAGGACGGGGTTCAAATTGGTGTCCTAGTCGCTGATGTAAGTGGTGAGGAAGCTCTTGGTTTCAGAAATTATTATGAAGAGTATATTCAGAACAACTATGACGTAACTTTCGATTATACAGATGCTCTTGAAAGTGCAGAAGATGAGAAAGCTGCAATTGAGAAGTTTGCATCTAAGGGATATGACGCAATCATTTCTCTTTCAAGCTCAGATAGAGCACAGCAGATTGAGACATGTGAAGAATATGGTGTTTACTATGCAATTGCATCTGGTGTTCTTGATGATGAGCAGTACGAACAGTACAAGGGTTATGAGCATTTTGTAGGTCAGATTGGACCATCAAACGAAACAGAGTTTGAAGCTGGAAAGGCTATGGGAGAGTACTACAAGGAGCAGGGAATTAGCACAGTTGCAATTTACGGTGCATTTATTCCAAATCCAATGCATGTATATCGTGCAGCAGGAATCCTTGCAGGACTTGGCGATACATATGGCGGAACAGATGATATGAACGGTATGATCGGTCAGATTTTTGAAGATCAGGCTGTTGACCCATCAAAGATTGAAGGTGATGTAGAGGTAGTTGCTTACCTTCAGGGATATGGTGATACAACTACAGATGAGCTTAATGCGGCAATCCAGAAGGCTCCAGAAGCTTTCTTATCAGTTGGTATGGCTACAACATTCTTTGCTCAGACATTAGCTCAGAATGATATTCAGTTTGCTGATATTGATTCATTTACAGAAATGAATTTGGATTCTATGACAAATGGAACACTTACATATCTTGCTGGTAAGTATTCTTCATCAATTGGACCTGTATTTGCACTTGTTATGAATGCAGTAAATGGAAATGTAATCCGTGACAATGATGGAAATGCAGTTTCATTAAGCCAGGGATACCTTGTAGCAACAGATGTTGATTCGTTCAACGAATATTATGTAACAGACAACGGAGATACACCAATTTTTGATAAGGAATCACTTGATACAATCATCGGTGATGCAGTTACTTATGATGATGTAAAGGCTCTTGTAGAGTCAAAATAGTTTTTTGGAGGCAATTATGAGCACCCTTAAGAAGATAATACATTCATTGGCAATACCCGTTTTAGTAGCAGCAATACTTGAGGGACTTTGCCTTACACAGGGACAAAATATTATTACAAATGCAAAGAGTTTTGATAATTTTGTTGTTTACACAGCAATTGTCATGATTACAACAATGGCTCTTTCTATAAATCTAAATAGTGGACGATTTGATTTTTCACTTGGTTCAATGGCAGCGCTTTCATCAGTAATTGGAGCTGAAATAACATATTCAGCTCTTGCTGGTGGAAAGGGCTCTGCAGCGATGATGCTTATTGTAACAGTAGCTGTGGGATGCTTATTGGGATTAATCTCAGGAGCTATCTACGTTGCACTGCGTTTACCACCTATTATCACATCACTTGGTGTGACTCTTATTTACGAGGGAATCATGTACACAATCACAGGTGGAAAATACCTTATGAAAGAGGTACAGAATTCATCTATGTCCGCTTTTGCTAATACTTGGGTTTATGCATTTATTATCATTCTTGTGGTGCTCATATTTATGGTTGTTGTATTTGAAAAGACAACATTCGGATATGATTACGCAGCTCTGAAAAGTGGACAGAAGGTTTCAATAAATACTGGTATTAACGAAGTGAAAAATGCGCTGATTTGCTATGGAATATGCGGAGCATTAATGGGACTTGTAGGCTTCTTAAATGCTGCAAGAAATACAACAATCAATGGTGGACAGCTAAACTTCGGAAGTATTGCAATTATGTTTACAGCATTTCTTCCAATGTTTATTGGTGGATATATCAGCCAGTACTGCAATGAAAAGATGGGATTCTTGCTTGCAGCAATTTGTATGTCACTTTTGAATTCCACATTTGCTGTTTTTTCAAATCAAGTAACAGCTTCCATGCAATCAATTATAAATGCCGTACTTCTAGTGGTATTTTTGATTTATTTAAACAATATTAACGTGATAAAGAGAATATTTAAAAGATGAGAAATGAAAAATTATTGAAAACAGCTTTAGGTTTATTGCCAAAGCTGATTTATAAGGATGTAAGTCCTATAAATATGACTGAGACTCAGTATCTTTCAAAGGGAGATAGCATAATAATAGATTTTGGTGACCATCAGGTGGGAAGATTAGCTTTCGATTTGAAATCTGTTGGTTCGCATGCTGATGCACCTGCTTTTCTCAAAATTCATTTTGCAGAAAGAGAAATTGAGTTATACGAGAATCCTGCGGAATATAAAGGATGGATAAGTGCCTCATGGATTGAGGAAGAGCAGATTCACGTAGATGTTATTCCATCGAGAGTATCACTAGAAAGAAGATATTCATTTAGATATGTAAAAATTGAAGTTTTAGATATAAGCGATAAGTTCAAGCTTTATTTGGACAATGTGGTGTGCACTAGCGAATCTTCAGCTGACGATTCTAAGCTTGTTCCACTTAATTCTGATAATCAGTTACACAAGGATCTTGATAGAGTTGCTATCAAAACTCTTCATGATTGTATGCAGCTGGTTTTTGAAGATGGACCAAAGAGAGATAGACGTCTTTGGATTGGCGATTTAAGAATGCAAGCCTTGGCTAATTATGAGACATATCGTAATAACGATTTGGTGAAGGAGCGTCTGTATCTTTTTGGCGCTCTTACAAATGATGAGGATAGAGTGGGAGCTTGCATATTCCTTGAACCAGAGCCAGAGGTGGATGACACTTTCATGTTTGATTACTCTTTGTTCTTTATTAACACATTATTGGATTATTACAAGCAGACAGGTGATGTACAGGCTGTAAATGATTTATGGCATGTATGCAAAAGACAAATTGAGCTGGCAAAAGAAAATCTTGATGAAAACTATGTTGTAAGGGATTCCGATAAGCTAGGTTGGTGCTTTGTAGATTGGAACCTCATGCTTAACAAGCAGGCTAGTGCCCAGGGAATATTCCTTTATGCTTTGGAGGCAGCAATTGAGCTTGCTCAGATTACAGGAGATGTAATGGCAGAAGAAGAGTATGCCCAGGATTATCTCAAATTAAAATCAGCAGCTAATAGCTTTTTATTTGATGAGGAAAAGAAGCTATATGTTTCTGGTACAGACCGACAGGTATCCTATGCATCTCAGGTATGGATGATTCTTGGTGGAGCTGTAGAAGGAAATGGCGCTGTTAAGCTTATTGAGCGTTTGCGTCAGGAAGAAAGTGCTCTAACAATGGTTACCCCATATATGTTCCATAACTTTGTAGAAGCTTTGATTATGATTGGTGAAAAGAATCAGGCTTTAAAGGAAATGGAAGAATACTGGGGTGGAATGCTTAAGGAAGGGGCAGATACATTCTGGGAATTATACAATCCTAAGAATCCAAATGAGTCTCCTTATGGCGGAACAATAGTTAACAGCTATTGTCATGCATGGAGCTGTGGCCCTACCTATTTCTTAAGAAAATATTTTTGTAATTAACGAGGTTATAAATGTCAAAGATAGATTTTAAGGGAAATCCCTTTTATTTAGATGATGAGGCTGTAAAGTGGGTTGAATCTACTTTTAGTGAGATGTCGCTTGAGGATAAGTGTGGACAGGTATTCTGTCCAATGGGATTCAGCAGTGATGATGGAGTTCTCAATCACATTGTAGGAGATATAAAGGTAGGGGGTATGATGTATCGAAGTGGCAGAGCCGAGGAGATACAGAATACTCACAGAAAAATTCAATCAATCGCTAAGGTGCCACTTCTTCTTGCTGCCAATACTGAGGCGGGAGGAGATGGTTTGGCTTTTGAGGGAACATCCTTTGGAAAGCCTATGGCAGTAGCTGCAACAGCAGATAGCGAATATGGCTACAAAATGGGATATGTTGCCTGCAAAGAAGGTGCAGCTCTTGGTATGAATTGGTCTTTTGCACCAATCGTTGATATTAACAAGGAGTTTCATAATCCAATTACAAATGTAAGAACATTTGGAGACAATCCACAGATGGTGGTTGACTTTGCCAGCAGATATATGGATGGTGCTGATGAGAATCATGTGGCGGTTGCTATCAAACATTTTCCCGGAGATGGTATCGATGAGCGAGATCAACATATTCTTACAAGCATAAATAGCCTTTCTGTAGAGGAATGGGATGAGACCTTTGGATATGTATATAAGTCACTTATTGAAAAGGGAGCTAAAACGGTTATGGTTGGCCATATAGCTTGCCCTGCCTATGTTCGTAAATACGATAATGGTGCTTCAAGAGAAAAACAGTTACTTCCTGCATCATTGTCTTATGAATTACTTACCAAATTGCTTAGACAGCAGCTGGGATTTAATGGCTTGATTTCTACAGATGCCACACCTATGGTTGGATTTACAGCTGCTATGAAGAGGGAACTTGCAATTCCTACTGCTATCCAAAATGGATGTGACATGATTCTTTTCAATAAGAGCTTAGAAGAGGATTATGGATTCCTTATGAATGGTGTGAAAAATGGAATCCTTAAGGAAGAAAGATTAGACGAGGCAGTTCTTAGAATACTTGCTACAAAGGCTTCTTTAGGTCTTCACAAAAAGCAGGCAGAAGGAACTCTTGTGCCAGGAAAAGATGCTTTGGCTGTAGTAGGTTGTGAAGAGCATAGAAAGATGGCTAAGGAAGTTGCAGATAAGGCCATCACACTTGTCAGAGATGAAGCAAGTTTACTTCCGCTTTCTGCAAAAAAATATAAGCGCATTTATTTGAATGTTATCGATAGAAATGATGATCCAAATAGCGATTTTGTAAAGATGTGGAAGGAAAAGCTTGAAGCAGAGGGCTTTGAA
>CAMNPQ010000101.1 GCA_946548305.1 uncultured Pseudobutyrivibrio sp. | reverse complement strand
CATTTTCATAAAAATAACCATAACACAAGCCCGCTTTGTCGGGCTGTTTTCATTTTTAATTAATCCAAATTTTGTAGCAATTTTATCGCTTTTCATATGTGTGAAAGAAAAAAGCCAAGAAGCTCTGGGCAATTGAGCCCTCGGCTTTTTTCATTTCACATACCTAACGAACCAAATGTTCCAGATGTACCAGAAACACCAGTGCTGATTGCCCGCTTTGTCGGGCTGTTTTCATTTTGATTGTTCATTTTGAAGAAACACCAGTTGTTGAAGAAGCTGTGATTGCCCACTTTGTATGGCTTTTTCATTATCTAGTCCTAATTATATTCAAAATACTTTAAAAATAATTGAACGCTTTATTTCGTTTTATAAACTAGGAGCCATAATCCTTTTTAACTATAAATACTTTTTTCTTCTTGCTGTTGCTTTTTACATTCTGATTTATATTATGGTTACCCCTAGTATTGTCATCAGCCTTTACATTGTTCCCTTGCTTATTGTTATTATTGTTATAATTACCTTTCTTGTTATCCCCCTTCTTATTTTCATCCTTTCCATTATTCTTATGCTTGTTATTTTCTTTATAATTCCCCTTACCCTTGCATTTCTTTGACGCTTTTTCATCTTCAACAACAGTATCTCTAACGACCATCTTAGGCGCACTATCTGGATAGTAAAGAATAGCTGCAACATCACTAAGGAAATCATTGCTTTTAGCTGATAACATAACTGTAGATTTTCCTCCATCCAGCTTATAAGTGAACTTCTCTGATGCCAAACCATTTTTTTCTGCGAGTAAAATAGTTGCACGTGATTTTGTCTGTTTATTCTTATCACCAACCTGCTTTTTTCCAGTACCGAACTGAAAGTTTGGAACTACTAGGTGCTGAAGTAATATATTGTATAGCATATTAGGCACATTCTTAGCATACTTCATATCATAGGTGAAGAATCTATCAAAAACCTCGCTGTACATATCAAGCATACTTCTGTCTTGCACTGCATAATAATGAAAGTGTTCAATATCGTTTCGAAGTTTTACACACTGGTCGTGCTCACTAACATTCTCAAACAATTCCAAACCTGCCAAATATAATCCATACTTATTATCAGTCATCTCTGCAGAATAACTAAAGAATGATTCAAGCTTTTTACCAGCAGAAGCTTTGGCATTTCTCTTACTCTTTCCCTTAGCATCTACCATAGACAAACCATTCGTATACATAGCAACAATTTGATAAAGAATGGTTCCGATCATTTCGCCAGCTTTATCGTAACCCTCTGGCTTATCACTACTATTCTTCAAACACAAATAATGAAAGCCTAGCTGGAAGTACATCAAGTCTCTTTCACGAAGATATCCCCAGTTAATAAGCTGGCCCTGGAGCTCATTTATAATTTCAGAATACTCAACAATATTTCGAAGTTCTACCATATTCTTAAGCTCCTGATATTTTTTTAACTTCTGCTGATCATCTTTTGTGACACATACTCCACTCTCTTGGTACCCATTTATGTCCTTGGTCATTCCTATATATTTTTTTATAATCTCATAATCTACAGGCAGAATTCCAGCCTTAGAAATAATATCTGAAGCTCCATAAAGCTTGCATTGAATCACATTACGATTAAGGATTGGATTTATACCATCATGGTATGTGCCAACCTTTCTATCTCCAAGCTCTCGCTGACAAAAACTAGCAAGCTTTTCATTTGCAAGTTCTTCACCCTTTTTTAAACCAAAGTCGATGAATCTACCGATATATTTTGCATACTCATCACTGTCTGCAAAATAATCCTCCAAGCAATTTGAAGTGACACCATTGAGCTTTGTGCAAACATCTAGAACCTTGATGATATTATCCGCATCAACACTTATCTCAGCATTAATAAGCTGATTACCGTTTTCCTTAGCTCTTCTTACTACATCATACACATACTGCTTGTAACTTCTGAAGGAACCTATCAACTGATTTACCTGTTTAGAATTAAGCAACCTACCCGTAATATACCATTTCTGAAGCTCTATTTCTTCTTTAAACAAATTCACCAACTCATTGTATTGATTAGTCCTGTAGTTTGGTAGAAAAGACTCCACCTCAGGTATATTCTCTTTAACTGCAGGTTTAAAAATAAAACCATAAATATCAGAATGGGCCTTAATATATTCTGTGAACGCACTCTGTAAGCCTGCAAAAAGAATCATCTTGTAATGCTGAAATATAAGTCTGTCTGCCTTTTGAGTTCTTGCAGATATACCAACACGGTTACCTTTGTTCTGATTGTTGTACTCAGTCATAATCATCTGACATGTTTCAGATAAAGAACCAGATTTTGAATATAGCTCAAATGCAACTTTAAAATCCTTGTTAGCACTAGCCTGCTGCTTATCTGCACAATTTTCATCTAAGCTTCTAACATATTTTGTCAGCAAGTCAAAGGCAGTCTTATCCTGTAAAAAACCGTTGTAATATATTTCTTTATACAAATAGTAAACAGCACTCTGCCATTTCAAAATATCATCTTGAGTAAAGGCTGGCGTAAGCTTCTGATTTTTTAAATACTCAGGAAAATTCTTGCGTACAAAAACAGTATTAAAGGAAGGCACCTGAGAAGCTCTTTCATTTATCCTTGAATATAGTGAACCAAGAAGCTTTTCTATATCTGTCTCACTATAGAATACAGACACATTATTTGAATACATTTTATTCTTTTGAACGGTACCTGCTTTGACACATTCAAAAGCAAACATTGCATTAATTAAGTCTTTGTTCTTAACGTTATCTGCAATGTTCTCTGTTTTGAAATGGAAGGATGAATTACGTAGTGAATAAATCATCTCCTTTAAATCATCTAGTAACTGTATTTCATCACAACCAGTAAAATCAAAATCCTTCCAAGAGCTTTGCCCACCGAAAAATTGTAATATATTCCTCAATGTGTCAGGCTTAGCCTTAGCGCATTCTGCAAGAGACTTTTCGCCCTTTTCTATTGCTTTAGCATCCAATTCTTTATTTTTTAACAATAAAAAATCAGTATTTACGTCATCAAGTACAACCGTAGCATTTGCTAGATGATTTGCAGCAAAAGCTACATATACTGCACACTCACGCTGCAGGGTTTCCTCTGCCTTAATTCGTTCATATTCAAAAGATGATATTCCCTTGGATACTCTTTCATCCAATTTGCCAAATTCTTTGCTGTCATTGTCTAAAGATAAAGCAGTCATGGCATAGTTATAGACAGCTTTTCCCTCGGCAATATATTTAATGCTAAGATAATTAATGATTCCTTTCCAAACCTTTTCACTAAGGTAGCCCCTTTGAAATTTGTAGTCTCCAGTCTTAGCATTAATACGCTTATAAATTCTTTCCACTTCAGATTCAATATGATGGATCCAAAACTTGTTCAACATCTCATCTGTGAAAAAGAATTGCTTGTTAGAATTGACATAATCTAGTGCTTGTCGATAACGACTGATGTTTTCACTTCTAATCACATCAGCTGTTGCATCGACATTGAGAATTTCAAATTCTTTGTTATCCTTTGTATTCTTTTTTACTGTAACCTTCGTAACAAAAGGCTCTGTATTGCTCTTATTATCCTCGTGAACTTTCCACTCATCAAAATCATCTTTGATAAAAGTATCCTCACCATAGAAATACAAATCTACCAATCGACGCAGTTTTAGACGGAGCTGATGACGCACTTCATCATCAAGCACTGCATAATCACTAAGGAACTGTCTGAAGGCATCCTTCTCTGAAATCTTAATATCTTTTGTTTTATTATTTTTGCCATCAGTTCTAGTTTGTGACAAACTAAGTATTCCGCTGCTATCTGGCTGAACAACCATATTCTGGTTTCTAAGAGCTTTAGGAATATTATTCTTAATATTTGACTTGTTATAATCTGCAACAAGCTTTTTGACAAAATCATTCTGTATTGTAGCAATATCATCAGTGGATAATGCTTTATTATCTACAAGCGTACTCATCAAAAGTTTACGTAAAGCATTCTTTGACTTTGCTTGCCTAAATGATTTCTTCAGAAGTCTATCTAAAGCTTCATCAACATCATTCTCTTTGAAATCATATTTTTTACTCTTCTCAATAGCAGAAATAACCTGTTGGCTCTTAAGCTCTTTATCAATACACTCTCTTTGGTTATTCTTCATATTAAACTTTAATGAACCAATCGCCCTGTTTACTACCTTTGCTACTTCCTTAGCATTCTTAGAAATATCTTTTGATGTTTCTCCCGTTCCAAATAGATTGTATAATCTTTTGGTACTATTAGCCCTTTGCTTTACAACGTCCTCAATCTTTTCATGTTTATCCAATGGATTCTTGTACAACAATCCAATGGTACCAGTCTGTTCACTAACACCAACCCCCGTTTTTCTATGGGACTCTTTAGAAATTTTCAAAACTCATTCCCTCCAACGCTAGCTATACATATAGACAAACTTCTTTTTCATATATTCAATCTTTGCCGCAGTAGTATCCGCCACAACCTGCTCAGGATTAAATGCATCAAAGTTTTCCTGAAGCATTTCATACACCTTGTCATACTGTTTTTTTGCTTTGGATTCTTCCCCCATTGTTTCAAAAAGCTCTGCCTCACTATACATAGCAATTGCAATTACCAGTGATTCATCATCTGCTTTAAAATATTCGTTAATTCTTTTCCTATATTCCTTTGCCAAATCAGCTTCACCCATTCTCACGGCAAGCATTCCAAGATATTTATAAATCAATTCCCAAGGATGGGATTTTTTTCTCTTAACCTCTACGGACTGCTCCAATTTTAGAATCTTTTTCCAAACTTTTCTTATTTCATCATCTGAATAAAACTTATTAAGCCCTTTCAGATATATGTACAAAGCAAAACTAATATTAATCTCTTCCTGTTTGCTCTTTAAATCTATATCCGCAAGCTGTCCTTCTAAGGTTGCAAAACCGTTAGTGTACTCCTTAAGATATGAGAGATAGCTTTCCTTATCCCCCACATCAATTACATAATGCAATCTGTACGACTCTGTTATCTTTTGATTTGCCACATTCTCATCCATCATCTGCAAAGCATCTGAAAAGAAGTTAAGAGCTTCAGCATCTCCGATAAAGGATGCAACCTGACCTGCAAGACTTAAGGTCTTTGCAAGTTCAAGCTTTCCAAAATGAGCTTTTCTACGATTACCTAACTTTTCCTTTGAAAGTAAATACATACCACTCAATAAATCAAGGGTAACTCTAACAACACCTATAGCTTCATCATACTTAAATCCATCCGTAAGTGCTGTAGCATATCTGTTTCTTGTGCGTGTGTATTCTTCAAGCATAACTACACCAGCAAGCTTCTCACATTTTTGAAAATATGGCTTAGCCCCAGCGAGATTTCCCTCGTGACAATTTGCCATTACTCCACAATCACAAATATTGTAATGAAGACGCTGATACTTAGAGTCATTCGGAACGCCCTTTATTACAGACTCAAAGGTTTCAAAAATATATTTTGCCTCCGATGGATTGAGGCTATTTGTCATATACGAACCACGAAGCTCACTCACAGCCTCAATCAATTTGAATGGCATTCCACTTTCTTTGATTATATTTTCTGTCTCAGATTTTATCCTATCTTTAACATACTTAATCCAGTACTCTTTATAGAGCTTTGCCTCATCTGTATCCATCACTTCAATGTTGTACAGTTCTTTTATAGCATCATAGTATTCCCCTACCTCAATTGCTTGCCATGCTCTTTTGAAATACAAATCCACTTCATCATAAGCAAAGATTAAATTGATTTCTGGACATAAGCGTTTTGCCTTATCCAATACTGTTTTTATAGAGTCCTTCTCTCCTGTGCTTAAATAGCTACAGACAGAATCAGATAAGTACAAAAAAGCGTGAGCCTTAGCACGTTTAGGCTGATATGTTATTGAATTAACCTTGAATTCACTTATTTCTATATTGCTATTTCTGTTATTTATAAGCTGTTCCGTGAGGATGGTTCTGAAAATATCTCCACTCATCAAAACATATTGATATACTCTGTGCTTAACACCGCCTTCTTCATCAACAATCTCTTTATCTTTCTTTGTGACACCAATTTTATCGTATACGTCATTTGGTTTTTCCCACAACTCACTGTGTCTAGAAGCAATGTTTAAGGTTAATTCTCCAATGTTCTTGTAAACAGGATTTCTCGTTATAAAATGCTCCACCACATCTGATGCCATGTGATAATACAAATTGGAACCCAAATCATCCCTGAAGAAGTTATCCTTATCCCCCTTTACCAAATTCGTTTTTCCATCTTTACTCTTTACAACTGCACAAATGAGATACTTTCCTTTTCTGTCAGGAAGTTCATTTCCCTTTTCATCAAAGAGCTTATTTCCTTCAAGAGTTCCATTTTGTAAAAACTCAGGAAGATGCTTTTTCACTATAGATTTAACCTGCCCAGCCTTTTTATTATTCTTGCCGTTAGAGTGTAAATCCTGCGGAAATTTAAATTCACCACCAGGGTATTTCTGATTTAATCCATCTACTATAGTTCTGTAGAAAGCATTTATTCTATCTTTTTCTATCTTTTCATCATTAGAATCCTCGGAATCACCACTATCGTACAATATTCCACCGATTAATGTTGTCTTACTATCAGCTCTCTCTGCTGATTTATATGCTTCAAATATACCCGCCTCATCTAATGCTATAGTAATCATTATTTTGTCCTCCTGTATATTGAGTAGAGAATATCATATTTTATTTTATCAATATCTGAAAGTTATTTAAAGTCATTTGTTTTATCTGAACAGTATGTTAAAATATTTGTGTTTAAAAAAAGTGAACACATGAAAGGCAATCGAAATGGGAAAGAAATACTCAGCTAAAGAATCCTTCCAGCTTGCTCTTAACTATATGCTTGAACACCCTCAGGGAATTAGTCAAAAAATATTTACTGAACTAACTGGTTTAAAAAGTAGAACTACATTTACAATAGGTTTTAAAGCTGCACTTATAGAAGCTGGTTATAACGTCGTTATCGAAAAGATAGGTAAAACTGCGTTCTACAAGCTAGAAAACACCGATATTATCACCCCATTTCAGCAAATGTCAAAAGAGGATTATTACGAGTATTTAATAATCGAAACTTTAGAAACTTCCCCATCTGGAATGACATTTTTAGAGCTCTACAACGAACTTCTTTCTGCAAATACTTTTGGTGAGCGAGATAATCCATTATCACTTGAAAAATCTTCACTTCGTACTCGTCTAAATAATATGGAAGAGAATGGACTTATCTCGAGTCAGCTTAAAGGACGCGGAGCTTATATATACAAGACAATCAATCATTCTAATATCCTGACTTGCAATTCCTCCAAGCTAAATGAAATTTACCAGATGCTTTCATTAGTTCCATCCTCTCATAAGCATCATAAATTGCTTGAATCAGCTAAAAATAAAATACGTATGGAAGTAAATCCTACTGTAGATCAGACAAATGACAACTTTATCATTTATGGAAAAGAATATCGTTCTTTTGCCAACATAAACGAGGACTTATCTATTCTCCGTGCAGTAGACTATCCACATAAAATCATCGGTTTAACTTACGATCAGGATGGCATAGTTGTAAAATCCCTTTTTGCAGTTGGTGCTATCATCTACTCTTCTATTTCCGATGAAATATACGTTGTAGGAAAAATTAAAAGCGCTGCAGGTGATGATGGACGTATGGCTTATATGGCCCTATCCTCTATCAGCACCGCCACAGAAACTGAATATGAAAATACTGAATACTACGAGCTTCCTCAAAACACTAAAACCTATGAATCTTTAATTGAATCAATGCTAGACATTAGTGTGGATACACCAACGAAATTAAAAGCAGAGATTGTTTCTTCCTACCTTCCAACTGCAGCAAAAATCAAACGAGTAATTGACAATCGTTCTCAGATAAGAAAGCAAAATTATGATGCAGTTGCCAGGTACTCTTCTCGTCACAAAAACGCAGTTGATAACACTATAGTATATGAGGATGAAATATCAGACATAGACACCATCAAACCTTTCTTACTTGGATTTGGTCGTGCGTTGAAAGATATATCTCCAGATGGCTTAAAAATTGATATACGTGACGAGCTTGAAGAAGCTTTAAAGCGATATGAGCAGGAGGGCTTCCATGTCTGAACAATTATATACTTCAGCAAAATCCAGAATAAATCTCTATTTCAATATCATTCCTAATATCTATAATGGGGATGATGCTGACTGTCATATTTCATTAGCGTATATAGGTGAAAAATATTTCATACCTATCGCCGTAATTCGAAAAGACTTTCTTGAAATGACAAGTGCATATAAGAAAAGCCAATTCTTACCTTTTCAACCGACGGACGATTTGGATGATGATATAGACAATGATATTGATGATTATGATACAGCTATAAAAAATATAACCAATGGTCAATGGGATAATTTACCTTTACAATGCAATATTCCGCTACACACAGGCTCACATACTATCCCTCTATCTGCTGATGAGTATGTATCTCTGAGTGAGCTTTTTTCTGAATACGCTATGCTGGATTATAGTGGTCAAAAAGAAATCGGAGTTGTTCCATGTATCGTAAAAGAACACTTTAATCATCATGATAATCCAACTGACTTGGTGCCTATCCTAGATGCATTAAACACTGCTATCGATAAGAAAAAACAGATTTACTTTGAATACCAACCTACAGGCAAAAAAATAACTAGATTGCAGATAACACCAATAAAAATAATCTATGACAACGAAGAAAATCTTTATTCCATCTTAGGAATTAAGAATAAAAATTATGTTGTCTACAAAATTGAATCTATTATAAAAAGCAAAGCTATAAACATTATTGAAGGAACCAGCCTTTTAAATCAGAATGTATCATCCAAAGATGAAAGACACATTCACATACTTACATCTGATGCTGAGAAATACGATAAAAAAGCACTTGATGCAAAAATACCGCATGTATGGAAAAATGCTTTTGATCAAAAAAAGCCGGTTCATGTAAGGGTTAAGTTTGAAGCCTC
>CAMNPQ010000100.1 GCA_946548305.1 uncultured Pseudobutyrivibrio sp. | reverse complement strand
AAATGGGACAATTTTTACCATTTACTAAACAAGTTTTAAAGAACCTCTTCTCTGAGCCTGCTACTACTCAGTATCCATTTGTACCAAAGGAGTACCCAGAGCGCACAAGAGGTCATGTAGATATTAATAAGGATCAGTGTATCCTTTGCGGTATGTGTATGCGTAGTTGCCCACCAAGGGCAATAAATGTAGACAGAGCAGGAAAGACTTGGTCAATCAATCGTTTTGACTGTATACAATGCGGTTATTGTGTAGAGAAATGTCCAAAGAAGTGCTTGTCTATCACACCAGGCTATCAGGAGCCAGGTCCTGAAAAATTCAGATATTCGGTGGAAGTTCCTTACGAGCCACCAAAGCCAGCTGCAAAGCCACAAGCCTAGCATATAAAAGACAAAATAAAGTCCCTGTAGCTATGCTACAGGGACTTATTTTTTGTCCGTTTATTTTCTGGTTACATACACTGGTAATCCATTTGAATATGAGAGCTTAGGCTCACCTATTACTAATGGCTTGAGATAATCAATCATTTCTTCTGTTACCCAATTGTGAGAGTTGTTAATCCATTCCTTTGGAACTTCCTTTGCTTCATTTGCAATATCATGGATTTTAGCATAATCGTATTCCACACTGTATGGAGCATTGCTTATGCGTTTTACAATCACCATGGCACCAGTCACACCACTTTTGGCAAACTCCACACCCTTTCTTCCAAGGCAAACAGATTCTTCGATGTCGGTTAAGGAACTCATATGAGCAGCTGCACGTTGCAAAACATTAACCTCTATAGAACGCACCTTAACACCAAGTCTTTCTTTTACAAGATATTCCAGCGTCTTGCCAGCACCTGAAAGCTGTGCATGACCAAAATTATCTAAAGTGCCTGTTGAGGCAGAAATATATTCGCCTGAAGCGTCCCTGATTCCTTCGGAAACAGCAACGACAATATTTGTTTTTTGCTTCAGCAATCTGGATAAATCATTTACAAATATTTCTGTATTAAATGGAACCTCTGGCAGATATATCAAATCTGGACCGGTGCAGTATTCATTTTTAGCAAGGGAGGTTGCAGCTGTAAGCCAACCTGCATCTCGTCCCATAACCTCAATGATTGTAACACTAGGAGAGTTGTAAATTTTGGCATCATATATAACTTCCATTGTGGTGGTGGCGATATATTTGGCAGCAGAACCGAATCCAGGGGTGTGGTCTGTGACACACAAATCGTTGTCGATAGTTTTAGGTATTCCTACAAATCTGATAGGAGATTCTATTTGCCTTGCGTAGGAAGACAATTTATCCACCGTATCCATGGAGTCATTTCCACCAATATAGAAAAATGCATCAATATTGTATTTTTCAAATTGATTAAAAAGTGTATTATAGATAGGGTCATTTGAATCAACGCTAGGTAGTTTGAAACGACAAGAACCTAAATACATAGCAGGTGTGATTTTTAATAAATCCAGAAAATCTGGATTTTGATTTGCTATTTCCCCTAAATCAATGATATTATCATCCTTAATTCCAAGGATGCCATTGATAGAGCCGTAGATTTTGTCGTACTGTAAAGCCCTGGCTCCTTCAATTACTCCAGCGAGGCTGGCATTGATTGCTACAGTAGGACCACCTGACTGTGCAACGATTATGTTACCCATGTTTAAATCCTCCCTTTATTATTGCGATATACGCTTTATGGGATTATTCTATCATAAGGAGGTAGACCATGAATACTTTTTTATATGCTATTTTGGATTTTATTAATGACTGGCACACATATTTTTTATCTTTAAATGATGCCTATGAGACAAATTTTACCGACAAGGAGCTACACTTTTTAGTAATAGGGTGTATAGGCATGGCTATGATTTTTGTTGTTCAGCCGATATTTTCACTTTTGGCAAAAACAGGGCATGTGCTGGTAATCAGCTGGATATACGTATTTACGTTAATTTTGCTTCTGACCTTTGCTATAGAAATAGAGCAAAAAATAACAAAAAGCGGAGCTATGGAGTTTGAAGATATCGTATTTGGCATCTGGGGCTTTATGCTGATGTTTTTAATATATGCCATTATCCGGGGAATTATCTTAGGAATATATCATTTGATAAAGAGGGATTAGGAAAACTTGATTTGCTAGGTTAAAAATTATTATTAAAGGGCAGCATAATGAAGCTGCCCTTGTTTATATTATATTCAGTTGAAGTCTTCTGTAGTCTCGTTCAGACAAGAGCTTAAGTACGCGTTTTGCCTGGTTGTACTGGCATGGGCGTATAGAAAACACATAAAAGGTGCTGGCTCCATGATAAAATCCACGCAAGAAAAACGGAATGCGTCTGAAGGATTTTGAAAAAGCCACAGACTGTTCCAATAGCAAATCGGATGTACGATTTGACACAATTTTGTTAGTTGTTCGGCATAATACGATGTCGTTGTAGACGCTTTTTGCAAGCTTTGGTTTCTTTTTCATAAGCATTATAAGTATAAGAATACTTCTCCCTAAATTATTCTTCCTTACATATATAAAGTTACCAAATGTAACGTCTCTTTTCAAGTATAATCACAATAAAATCACCTTTTTAAAAGAGGGGGAATGTACTATAATAAAATAGCGATGCATTATGTAGGTATATCATTGTTTAGACGAGAAAAAGAGGTGAATTTATGTACGATTTAACAGGAAAAACAATATTAGAAATAAAGGAATATGTTAATTCTTTGAGCAACGAAGAATTAGATAAATTTATTGAGGAAGTAGATTTTGCAGATTATGATTTCGATTTGGAGGCAACAGATTTATTAACCAGCTCCAGATTATACGATTATATCCAGTATTCTCATAATGGTGAGGCAGCTGTTACATTTGACTAAAGGAGTAGGTGATTCTTCAAAAGGAGGAAGTACTAATGGTTAGTAGAAAACAAAAATTTAAAACAGTGGTTTTAGTATTAATATTTGCACTGCTCATAGTAGGAGGCGTTTTCGGGATTAGCTATTATAAAGGTGGCGTGACATTTCCTTGGCAGGTGGCTACCACTGAGCCAGAGGCTAAAGAGTCATCAGAAGAACCAGCTGAGGAAGAGTTAAAGGTTACAGTGGTTGAGGCTGATAAAAAAGACAAGCCTGAAGCCGTAAAGAAAACAAAGCCAGAGGCAGAAGATAAAACTGCTGAAAAACCAGTAAAGAAAGAGGCAGCCAAAGAGGAAGAGGCTGACGAAGAATCAGTTGAAGAGGAAGCTGAAACAGATACTGCCGATGAAACTGAGGAAGCTACAAAAGCTACAGATGTGGCTGTGACAGGAAACACATTAGAATACTATGGACCACTTCATGTGGAGGATGGAAAGCTGGTGGATGAATCAGGAAATCCAGCTGTCCTCACAGGTGTTAGTTCTCACGGTTTGAGCTGGTATCCTGAGTATGTAACAAAGGATTCTATAGCAGCTCTTAGGAAAAACTGGGGAATAAATGTAATAAGACTTGCAATGTACACTAGCGATTATAATGGCTATTGTGTAGGCGGCGATGAAATTCAAAGTGTACTGAAGGACAATATTGATAAAGCTGTGGAGGCTGCCACAGAAAATGATATGTATGTCATCCTTGATTGGCACATTTTAAATGATGGCGATCCAAACGAATATAAATCACAGGCTATCCAGTTTTTTGGAGAAATGGTTCGTAAATACGAAGATAATGATAATGTGATTTATGAGATTTGCAATGAGCCAAATGGAGATATCACATGGTCAGATATCAGTAAATATGCTAAGGAAATTATCCCTGTAATCAGAAACGTAAAAGAGGATGCACTGATTCTTGTAGGGACACCAAGCTGGTCTAGTGATTTAGACGCTGTGTTGGAAAATCCACTTGATTATGACAATATCATGTATACCTATCATTTCTATGCTTCCAGCCACAAATCCAGTGCAAGAAATGCTTTTACAGAAGCTTTAGATGCAGGACTTCCAGTGTTTATTTCTGAGTATGGATATGTATCGGCAAATGGTGACGGCGAAGTTGACACAAAGGAAGCCTCAAAATGGAATGAGATTATAGAAGAATACCAGCTTTCAAGCTGTATATGGAATCTGTCTAATAAGGCTGAGGGTTCAGCACTGATAAATGCAGATTGTGACAAAACCTTCGATTTCACATACGAGGATTTATCAGCCCAAGGACAGTATTTCTTCGATTTATTAAAGGGTGAGGAGACTAAAGCAAATGACAACTAACGAGAAAATAGAAAAGCTTAGAGAATTGATGAGAGAAAGAGGTATTGATTTATATCTCATACCTACTGACGATTTTCATTCTTCAGAATATGTAGGAGAGCATTTTAAGGAGCGCAGCTTTATAACAGGCTTTACTGGCTCTGCCGGCACAGCCGTTATCACTTTGACAGAGGCTCATCTTTGGGCAGATGGCAGATATTTTGTTCAGGCTGCAAAGCAGATTAAGGATTCTGAAATCATATTGGAGCGTATAGGTGAACCAGGAGTGCCTGAGGTAGAAGAATTCATTGAAAAGAATTTTCCATCAGGTGGCTGCCTAGGCTTTGATGGCAGATGTGTTTCCGCAAAAAATGCTGCAAAATATTTTGATATTGCACAAAACATGGGTGGAGAATTGTTTACCACAGAGGACTTGGTGGATATCATCTGGGAGGACAGACCTGCCCTTCCAAAGGCTACCACATGGGTGCTTAAGGATGAATTTTCCGGGGAGAGCATGGGTGCCAAGGTGTACCGCATCCGTGAAAAAATGAAAAAGAAAAAGGCTGATGCCCATTTAGTTACCAGCCTTTATGACATTGCCTACATTTTAAATCTCAGAGGCGATGATATCGAAAATGTGCCAGTATTCTTATCATTTTTAATCATTACATTAGATAGTGTCATCTTATTTACAGACACAACCAACTGGCCTGAGGAAGCTATGAGCTATCTGAATGACAATAGTGTAAAGCTATATCCATACGATATGGTTTATCATTATATGCAGAGTGCTGATATGGCAAACAGGCATATCCTTTTAGACGAGAGCATAGTCAATTATAATCTTGTAAAATCTCTGAAAGGCTCAGCTACAATAATTGATGGAAAAAATCCATCTGAGCTTATGAGAGCAATCAAAAACGAGACAGAGATAAAAAATACAAAGTGGGCTCATGTAAAAGATGGAGTGGCTTGCACAAAAGCGATTAAATACATTAAAGAAAACATTGGCAAAGTACCAATGACTGAAATAACTGTGTCTGATTACTATGAGGCAAGAAGACGTGAACAGGAAAATTTTGTAGATTTGTCCTTTGATACCATCTCTGCTTACGGTGGAAATGCTGCAATGATGCATTACAGCGCAAAGCTAGGCTCAGAGGCTACACTTAAGCCCGAGGGATTTTTACTGGTTGATTCTGGAGCGCATTTTTTAGAGGGTACTACAGATATCACCAGAACCATAGCACTTGGACCTTTGACTGACCAGATGAAGGAATACTACACAGTGGTACTGCGCTGCCATCTAAGACTTATGGCTGCACATTTCCCAAAGGGGGTAACAGGAGCAAACTTAGATGTGCTGTCAAGAGGCCCGGTTTGGGATATGGGGCTTGATTATCGCTGTGGTACAGGACATGGTGTGGGACACATATTAAACGTTCATGAAGGTCCTAACAACTTCCGCTGGAAGGTTGCTAAGGGGCAAAATGCGGCTGAACTAGTGCCAGGTATGATTACCACAGATGAGCCAGGTCTTTACATAGAGGATGGATTTGGAATCAGAATAGAAAATGAGCTTTTATGCGTTGCAGGTGAGACTACAGAATATGGTGATTTCCGTCACTTTGAGGCTATCACTTATTGCCCTATTGATTTGGATCCAGTCATTCCTGAAATGCTTACAGAGGCAGAGAAAAAGACACTAAACGATTATCACAAAATGGTGAGAGACACATTACAACCATATTTGACTGATGAAGAAAATGAATGGTTAGCTAAAGAAACCAGAGATATTTAATACGGAGATTTTCATGAGCAAACTTTTACTGATGGATGGTCATAGCATATTAAATAGAGCTTTTTATGGTCTTCCAGATTTGACAAATAGTGCAGGGGAACATACAGGGGCAATTTATGGCTTTTTAAATATGATGTTTAAAATGATAGATGATGAAAAGCCCAGCCATATTATGGTTGCCTTTGACCTTCATGCCCCCACCTTCAGGCATAAAATGTACGAGGCATACAAGGGCACTAGAAAACCTATGGCAGATGAACTAAAAGAGCAGGTTCCACGTATTCAGGAAATGCTAAAAGCCATGGGAATTACCGTAATTACGAAGGAAGGCTATGAGGCTGATGACATTCTAGGAACTCTTTCACGTAAGGGGGAGGAGGCAGGCTTTGAAGTCACTATCTTTTCAGGAGACAGAGACTTGCTTCAGCTTTGTACCGAAAAAGTGAAGATTTCCATTCCAAAGACGAAAAAGACAGGTACAGAGATAGAAAATTATTTTGCACATGACTTTATAGAACAAAATGGAGTAACCCCAAAACAGTTTATAGATGTGAAAGCACTTATGGGTGATACATCTGACAATATCCCTGGTGTGGAAGGTATTGGTCCAAAGACAGCCTTTAAATGGATTGCAGAATACGGGTCGCTGGAAGGCTGCCATGAGCATGTTTCAGAAATGAAAAAGGCAAAGGTGGTAGATAATTTTATAGCCCAGTGGGACACTGCAGTGCTTTCAAAGGAGCTGGCTACTATAAATGTGAATGCCCCTGTGGAATTTGATGAAAAATCTACAGAGCTTGGAAATATTTTCACAGAGGAAGCCTATGTGTTATGCAAGCATTATGAGCTGAAAAGACTGCTTCCAAGATTTGACGCTGATACCAAAAAGGTACAGGACAGTGCAGCTGATTCATTTAAGAGACTGTCTGATTTAGACCAGGTGGAAAACCTTTTTGATAAGCTGAAAAACATAAAAAATGCAATTGTGGGCACAAGCATCATGACAGGTAAAGACAACATTATAAAAGGTGTGGCTTTATCTGTAGCAGATGAGACAGTTTATATAACAGCAAGTGCTGGTGTCACACCAGATTATCTTGCCCACAAGCTTATAGAGCTAAGCCTTACTGGGGTAAAGCTATGCTTTTGGGATTTAAAAAGTGCCATGCATTCAGTATTTTTACATTTAAAGGATGATGAAAAAAATGCTGTAGAGGAAAAAGGTGCAAAGGCAACTATTTTTTCAAATGCTGATGATGTGGGACTGGCATCGTATCTATTGAATCCTACAAAAAATGCCTATACTGCAGATGATGTGGCAAATGAAATGCTGGGAATTATGATTCCAGGTGTCACAGATTTGTTTGGAAAGAAAAAGCCGGAAGCAGCTTTAGAGGACGATAGCCTTATAGACGCTGTCACAACCTATGCCTGCTATGATGCACATATTGCATTTTTAGCAGCACCAGTCATCCTGGAAAAGATAAAAGCTGAGGGTATGCTTGATATATATGAAAATATAGAGCTGCCTCTTGTGTATACTTTATTTGATATGGAGATAGCTGGAATAGCCATGGATGCAGACGCTTTGGCTGAATTTGGCAAGGGCTTGTCAAAAAGGATACAAGAGTTAGAGCGGGATATATATAAGCAGGCCGGGGAGGAGTTTAACATTAATTCTCCTAAGCAGCTCGGTGTAGTTTTGTTTGAGAACCTTGGCATCAAGGGAGGTAAAAAGACCAAAACAGGATATTCGACAGCAGCAGATGTGTTGGAAGAGCTTGCGGCAGACAATCCTATTATCAGTGATATTTTAGAGTACAGGCAGCTTGCAAAGCTAAAGAGTACCTATGCTGATGGGCTGGCGGCATGTGTAGACGAGGACGGCAGAGTCCGCTCCACATTTATGCAGACGGTTACAGCCACAGGACGCATCAGTTCTACTGAGCCAAATTTACAGAACATACCTATCAGAATGGAATTAGGTCGTGAAATCAGAAAGGTATTTCACCCTAAAAAGGATTATATATTTTTAGATGCGGATTACTCCCAGATAGAGCTTAGGGTTTTGGCTCATATGTCTGGTGACGAAAACCTTATAAATGCTTTTAAGGCAGGACAGGATATACACCGCTCTACAGCATCCTTAGTGTTCAATACTCCATTTGAAGAGGTTACTGATTTACAGAGACGAAGAGCAAAGGCTGTAAATTTTGGTATAGTGTACGGAATCAGTGCCTTTGGATTGGCAAAGGATATAGGCGTCAGCCGAGGAGAAGCCCAGGAATATATTGATAATTATTTTCTGGCATATCCTAAGATGCACATGTTTTTGGAAAACCTGAAGGCATCTGCAAAAGAAAAGGGTTATGCTGCCACAATGTATGGCAGACGCAGACCGGTCCCAGAGCTTGCATCCTCCAATTTTATGACCAGACAGTTTGGAGAACGAGTGGCTATGAATTCACCAATCCAGGGTACAGCGGCAGATATTATCAAGATAGCCATGGTAAAGGTGCATGACAGGCTGCTGGAGGAACACTTAAAATCAAAGTTGCTATTGCAAGTCCATGATGAGCTTTTAGTAGAGACACTTGAGTCGGAAAGAGAACAGGTGGAGACACTCATTCGCCAGGAGATGGAGAATGCAGCTAAGCTTTCAGTGAAGCTTGAGATAGATATGAACGCAGGAAAGGATTGGGCAGAGGCGCACTAAAGAATGTTATTTATAGGCATTACAGGGGGCATCGGAGCAGGTAAAAGCGCGGTGCTCTCTTTGTTAAAGGAAAATTTTAATTGCAAAGTGTTGCTGGCAGATGAGGTGGCAGCAGATTTGATGAAAAAAGGCAAGGACTGCTACAACCAGGTGGTGGCATTGCCGTGGCCAACAAGTATTGTAAAAGAAGATGGGGAAATAGACAGGCCTCTGATGGCACGCTTCATGTTTGCTGATGATGACATGCTAGCTAAGGTCAATAATATAGTACACCCAGCTGTGGAGCGTGAAGTACTAAATCGGGTAGAGGAAGAGAGAAAAAAACACAAGATAGAGTATTTTTTCTTTGAAGCTGCATTGCTCATAGAATGTGGATATGGTAAACTTGTGGATGAGATGTGGTA
>CAMNPQ010000099.1 GCA_946548305.1 uncultured Pseudobutyrivibrio sp. | reverse complement strand
CATCTTCATAATATATCCACCTCCTCTTTATGAGAAAACATCAGTTGAAATTATAATGTGAAAAGCCTATAAAGTCAACAAAAATTACCAATATATATATATTGAAAGAGGTTGTGGATAACTAAAAAATACAACATCTAACCTAATAAGTATAATAGAAATACAAAATATTGTAGAATTATAGTAAAAAAAAATAAATAATTATCTACAATGTGTTGATAAATATGTGGATAAATGTATATAAATATCAATTTATCCACAGTATTTTTCAAAAAATATGTATTTATAACTAAAAATATGTGGATAAGTATTACACTAAATTGTTGATAATTTGAGTACCATTATTAAAGGCTCAAATTTAAAAAATAAGCCATTTTATCCCCTAAACAATCCCCTACACGTATTTTAACAAAATATTGATTAAAACCCTTATTTAGTTTAGAATAGAAACTAGTTTAAAATGTGGATAAAAGGGAATATATATGGAAGAACTTGTTAAAAAATGGGACGAAATATTAATCTATTTAAAAAATGAATATTCGATTACGGATGTTTCTTATGATTCTTGGTTAAAACCTCTTGAATTATTTCAAATAGAAAACAATAAATTATACATCACTTACAATGGTGATCAAAACAGTATGACTCTTGGTTATGTCACAAGAAAATTTACTACCCCACTTAGAATAACCATTGCAGAGCTAACAGGCATTCAATATGATGAAATACTTGTCATATCACAAGAAAATGCAAATCAAATTAAAAAAGAAAAAAATATAGACCAGGTAAATATTAATATAGAAGAAACTTCTCCATTTGATGATAAAAAAATGGGAAATTCTTCAATAAATCCAAGGTTTACTTTTGAAAATTTTGTCGTAGGTAGAAACAATAGATTTGCACAAACTGCAGCTTTAGCTGTGGCAGAATCACCAGGTGAATTTTATAATCCACTTTATATTTACGGTGGACCAGGTCTTGGTAAAACCCATTTGATGCAGGCAATTGGAAATTATATAGAAAAACAAAATCCAACTACTCACATATTATATGTAACATCAGAGGAATTCACTAACGAAGTAATCGAAAACATGAGAACAAATAATAACGCTACTGCGATGCAGCGGTTTAGAGATAAATACAGAACAGTTGATGTTCTCATGGTAGATGATATTCAATTTATCATAGGAAAAGAAGCTACCCAGGAAGAATTTTTTCATACATTTAATGCTTTACATGCAATGGGAAAGCAAATTGTTATTTCATCTGATAAACCACCAAAGGATATGGAAACTTTAGATGACCGTTTTAAATCAAGATTCGATATGGGTCTTATGGCTGACATAGGTTATCCAGATTATGAAACAAGAATGGCCATCCTAAATAAAAAAATTGAAGAGAAAAACTTTAATTTAGATGAATCCATTAGAAAATATATAGCAGAAAATATTCAATCAAATATTAGAGAAATAGAAGGAGCTTTAAATAAACTCATAGCTTTTTCAAGACTTGAAAAAATAGATATTACAATGGAAATAGCTGAAAGAGAATTACAAAATTTTATTTCTCCTAATATTTCAAGAGAAATAACTCCTCAACTAATAATAGAAGTAGTAGCAGAACATTTTAACATTACGGTAGATCAGATGGCATCTAAAAACAGGTCAAGTACAGTTGTTAGACCTAGACAAATTGCCATGTATCTATGTAATACCATGACAGATTCCTCACTACAGGCAATTGGATTACTTTTAGGAGGACGTGATCATTCAACAATCATCCATGGTGCTAACAAGATAGAAGATGAAATAGATAAGGATGAAAACACTAAAAACCTTGTAGAAACAATAAAAAAGAAAATTAATCCAAACTAAAGTGTAAAACCTGTTGATAACTCTGATGATAAATTGTGATTAAAGTGTGAATTACCTGTAGAAAAAATAAAAATTTATAATTTGGACATTTTTTATTCACAAATTATCCATAATTTATCAATAAATAATTCACAGATTTTCATGATTTAATTTTTTATGTTTTACGTGAAAAATATGGTGTTTCACAGTTATATACAAATCAACAACCTATAATAATAGTACTTAGAATATAAATTATATTATTTTATGTTTAAGAAAGGGACCATAGCAAATGAAAATTACTTGTCAAAAGGCTGACCTTGAAAAAGGAGTTAACATTGTAAAAAATGCAGTACCAACAAGAACAACAATGGCAATACTTGAATGTATTCTTATTGATGCTTCTTCTGGAGTAATAAAGCTTACTGCTAATGATATGGAAATAGGAATAGAAACTATTATAGATGGAACAATATCTGAAAGAGGAATAATTGCACTAGATGCTAAAACTTTTTCAGATATAGTTAAGATGTTACCAGAAAATGAGGTAACTATTTCAACTGAACCATCTTATTCTACCTGTATTACATGTGAAGATGCAGAATATAACACTCCTGGTAAATCTGGAGAAGATTTTTCTTATCTTCCTAATGTTCAAAAAAATCAACCTATAATCATATCTCAACTTTCTTTAAGAGAAATTATTAGACAAACAATATTCTCAGTAGCTGATAATGAAAATAATAAGCTTATGACAGGTGAGCTTTTTGAGATTAAAGATAACAATCTTAAAGTTGTTGCCCTTGATGGTCATAGAGTATCAATCAGAAATGTTGAATTAAAAAATCCAACAAATGATGTGAAAGTTATTGTTCCAAAAAAGACACTTAATGAAATCACAAAAATAGTTAGTGGTGGCATAGATGATGAAATAAATATTTATGTAACAGATAATCACATTATTTTTGAATTTGACCAGACTACTGTTGTTTCAAGAATAATTGAAGGTGAATTCTTTAAGATAGAACAAATGCTTTCTGCAGATTATGAAACAAAGATTAAAATCAACAAGAAAAAATTCTTTGATTGTGTAAATGGTGCAACACCTTTCATCATAGAAGTTGATAAGAAACCTATTATTGTGAATGCCACAAATAATTCCATGTCACTATCCTACTCTTCTGTAAAGGGTTCTATGAATAGAACTGTAGATATCACAAAAGAAGGAAAGGATATAATGATTGGTTTTAACCCTAAATTTGTACTAGATGCACTTAGGGTTATTGATGATGAAGAAATCAATCTATATATGTTAAATGCAAAGAGTCCTTGTTTTATAAAGGATGACAATGGTTCATACACATATATAGTCCTTCCAGTAAACTTTAACAATCCAGGAGCTAATTAATGGAAAAAATTCAAATAAAAGATGAGTTTATAAAGTTGGGTCAATTACTCAAGTTGGCAAATATGGTTGAGTCTGGAGCAATGGCAAAGCAGGTCATTGAAGATGGATTAGTTAAAGTTGGTGGTGAAGTTGAAGTTCGCCGTGGTAAAAAAATATATCCAGGTGATGTAGTTGAATTTAATGGAGAAAGTGTAACAGTTACCAATGATAATTAAATCCATTGAACTTGATAATTATAGAAATTATGATTCATTAAGTATAAATTTTGATGAACATACAACTATTCTATTTGGAGACAATGCTCAAGGAAAAACTAATATTTTAGAGGCTGCCTATATTTCAGGAACTACAAAATCACATAAAGGCAGCAGAGATAAAGAAATCATTAAATTTGATAAGGATGAGAGTCACATCAAAACTATCATTTCAAAAAATGATAGGGATTATCAGATAGATATACATCTAAAAAAAAATAAATCTAAAGGCATTGCTATAAATAGAGTCCCAATAAAAAGAGCTTCTGATTTGTTTGGATTAATCAATATAATTTTCTTTTCTCCAGAGGATTTAAATATCATAAAAAATGGTCCCTCTGAACGAAGAAAATTTATGGATGCTGAGCTTTGCCAGATAGATAAAATATATCTTTCTGATTTATCTAACTATAATAAAGCTTTAAATCAAAGAAATGCCCTTTTAAAGGAAATGGTTTACAAGCCTGAATTAAAGGAAACACTTTCAATTTGGGATGACCAGCTTATTAAATATGGAAAAAATATAATAGCAAGACGTCAACAGTTTATAAATGATATAAACATAATTGTTAAGGATATACATTCAAAAATAACATCTAACAAAGAAAAAATAGATGTTAGTTATGAGCCAAACATTGAAGATATCTTTTTTCTTGACGAGCTTGTTAAAAATAAAGAAAAAGATATGAGATTTTGCCAGACATCAGTTGGTCCTCATAGAGATGATTTAAAAATAACTGTAGATGGCATAGATATCAGAAAATATGGCAGTCAGGGTCAACAAAGAACCTGTGCCTTATCTTTAAAGCTTTCAGAAATAAAGCTTGTAGAAAATACTATAAATGATAAACCAATATTGCTCTTGGATGATGTTTTATCAGAGCTTGATAAAAACAGACAAAGCGATTTATTAGATAATTTAATTGATACTCAAACAATTATTACTTGCACTGGAATAGATGAATTTGTTAAAAACAGGTTTATGTTGAATACAGTTTATGAAGTAAAAAATGGTTCTATAGAATTAATAACGGAGGAATTAAATGGCAAGCGAAATTAATCAGGAATATGGTGCAGATCAAATACAGATTCTTGAAGGACTTGAAGCAGTTAGAAAACGTCCTGGTATGTATATAGGATCAACCTCTGAAAGAGGACTTCATCACCTAGTTTATGAAATCGTAGACAATGCTGTAGATGAGGCTTTGGCTGGATTTTGTAAACATATTCAAGTAACAATTAACCCAGATAATTCAATTACTGTTATTGATGATGGTCGAGGAATACCAACAGGTATTAATCATAAAGCAGGTATTCCTGCTGTTGAAGTTGTTTTTACTGTACTTCATGCTGGTGGAAAATTCGGCGGTGGAGGCTACAAAGTGTCTGGTGGTCTTCATGGTGTAGGTGCATCTGTTGTTAATGCCCTATCAAATTGGGTTGAGGTAGAAATAAAAAGAGAAGGTAAAATATTTAAGCAGCGTTATGAACGTGGAAAAACCATGTATCCTCTTAAAGAAATTGGAACATGTAATCCAGAGGAAACTGGAACAAAAGTAACATTTTTACCAGATGATACAATTTTTGAAACAACTGTTTTTGATTATAAAACTCTTAAAGTAAGGCTTCGTGAAACAGCATTTCTTACAAAAGGTCTTCGTATAACTTTAACTGATACTAGAGGCGAAGAAGTTAAAGAAGAAAGCTTCCACTATGAAGGTGGTATCAAAGAGTTTGTTCAGTATATCAATCGTGGAAACAAGCCACTTTATGAGGATGTTATTTACTGCGAGGGTTCTAAAGATAATATCTATGTGGAAGTTGCAATGCAGCACAATGATGGATATCAGGATCAGGCCTACAGCTATGTAAATAATATCGTTACTCCAGAAGGTGGTACTCATCTAACAGGTTTTAGAGGAGCACTTACCAAAGTATTTAATAAATATGCCAGAGATAACAAAATTTTAAAGGATAATGACCCACAGCTTGAGGGTGATGATATCAGAGAAGGCTTAGCAGCAATTATTTCAATCAAAATTGAAGAGCCTCAATTTGAAGGTCAGACTAAGCAAAAGCTTGGAAACTCAGAAGCCAGAGGTGCAGTTGATTCAATAGTTACAGAACAGCTTACCTGGTTTTTAGAGCAAAATCCTGCTACTGCCAGACTTATTTGTGAAAAGTCTCTTCAGGCACAGCGAGCTAGGGAAGCTGCCAGAAAAGCCAGAGATTTAAGTAGAAGAAAGACACCACTTGAGGGAATGTCACTTCCAGGAAAGCTTGCAGATTGTTCAGATAAGGATCCTAAAAATTGTGAAATATTCATAGTTGAGGGAGATTCCGCTGGTGGTTCTGCAAAAACTGCAAGAAGTCGTGCTACTCAGGCTATATTGCCACTTCGTGGAAAAATATTAAACGTAGAAAAAGCCAGAGAAGATAGAATTTATGGCAATGCTGAAATCCAGGCTATGATTACTGCATTTGGAACTGGTATTCATGAGAACTTTGATATTTCAAAGCTTCGTTACCACAAAATTATTATCATGACTGATGCCGATGTTGATGGTGCGCATATTGCAACACTTATGCTCACATTCCTTTATAGATTTATGCCAGAACTTATAAAGCAGGGTTATGTATATCTTGCCACTCCCCCACTTTATAAATTGGAGAAAAATAAAAAAATCTGGTATGCATATTCTGATGAGGAATTAAATCAAATACTCACAGAAGTTGGTAGAGATTCAAATAATAAAATTCAGCGATACAAAGGTCTTGGTGAGATGGATGCTGAGCAGCTTTGGGAAACAACAATGGATCCTGAAAAGAGAATTTTAAAGAGAGTTGTTATTGATGATGAGGATGCCTCAGAAATCAATGTAACCTTCTCTACTCTCATGGGTGATAATGTTGAACCTCGAAGAGAATTTATAGAAGCAAACGCAAAATACGTACAAAACTTAGATATATAAAAGATACTAACAAATACAAAGGAAAAATATGGACGACAAAATTTTTGATAACATTCATGATGTTGATCTGAAAGAAACAATGGAAAACTCTTACATTGACTATGCCATGAGCGTTATAGCCTCACGTGCGCTCCCAGATGTAAGAGATGGTCTAAAGCCTGTTCAGCGTAGAGTATTATTTTCTATGATTGAACTTAATAATGGTCCTGACAAGCCTCACAGAAAATGTGCCCGTATTGTAGGTGATACAATGGGTAAATATCACCCTCACGGTGATAGCTCTATTTACGGTGCACTTGTCAACATGGCACAGGAATGGAACACACGTTATCCACTTGTAGACGGGCATGGAAACTTTGGTTCTGTGGATGGAGATGGTGCTGCTGCCATGCGATATACAGAAGCTCGTCTTTCTAAGATTTCCATGACAATGTTTGGTATCAATTTCAAGGATGATAAATTTACTCTTGGAAAAGATATTGATATGGATGGCGTTGACTTTATGCCAAACTTTGATGAGACTGAAAAAGAACCTACTGTTCTTCCAGCCCGCTATCCTAACCTGCTTGTCAACGGTACCACAGGTATTGCTGTAGGTATGGCAACCAATATTCCTCCACATAACCTTAGAGAAATAATTGGAGCAGTTAATAAAATAATTGATAATCAAATTGAAGAAGACAGAGACACAGATATAGATGAGCTTCTTGAAATTGTTAAGGGTCCAGATTTTCCAACAGGGGGTGTAATCCTTGGAAAAGCAGGAATTGAGGAGGCTTATCGTACTGGTAAAGCAAAAATCAGAGTGCGTGCAGTTTCTGAAATCGAGCCTATGGACAATGGTAAGAGCAGAATCGTTGTCACCGAAATTCCATATAACGTTAATAAGGCAAGACTTATTGAAAAAATTGCTGAACTGCATAAAGATAAAAAGATTGATGGAATAACAGACCTTCGTGATGAATCATCAAGAGAAGGAATGAGAATTTGTATTGAACTTAGACGTGATGTTAATCCAAATATCATTTTGAACCAGCTCTACAAGCATACACAATTACAGGATACATTTGGCGTAATAATGCTTGCTCTTGTTGACAATCAGCCAAAGATTTTAAATCTTAAACAGATGTTAAACCATTATCTCAATCATCAAAAGGATGTGGTTACCCGTCGTACAAAGTACGAGTTAAACAAGGCTGAAGAAAGAGCACACATATTAGAGGGATTACTTATCGCTCTTGATAATATCGATGAAGTAATTCAAATAATCAGAAATTCACTGGATGTTAATTCTGCAAAGACTACATTGATGGAGCGTTTTGGATTATCAGATGCACAGGCTCAGGCTATTGTGGATATGCGTCTGCGTGCTCTCACAGGTTTAGAGAGAGACAAAATTCAAAACGAATATAATGAATTACAGGTTTTGATTGGAAAATTAAAGGCTATTTTGAGTGATGAAAAGGTTCTTTTAGGAGTTATAAAAACTGAAATAACTGAAATAGCGGATAAATATGGTGATGATCGCCGTACCTCTATAGGATATGATGAGTTTGATATAAGTATGGAGGATATGATTCCTGTTACAAATACTGTTGTCACTTTCACAAAGCTTGGATATATCAAGCGTATGAATGAAGATAATTTTAAAGCTCAGCATCGTGGTGGCAAAGGAATCAAAGGAATGGATACCATTGATGAAGATTATGTAGTAGAAATGCTTATGATGTCTTCACATGATTATCTTCTATTCTTTACAAATAAAGGCAGAGTGTATCGTATAAAAGCATACGAAATTCCAGAGGCCAGCAGAACCAGCCGTGGTATTGCCATTGTAAATATTTTACAGCTTCAGCCAGATGAAAAAGTTACAGCTATGATTCCAGTTGAGGATTATAGCGAGGATAAATATTTATTTATGGCTACAGCTGATGGTTTTGTTAAAAAGACCAAAATTACAGAGTATGACAATATCAGAAAAAATGGTCTTACAGCAATAACTCTTCGTGATGATGATATGCTCATCGAGGTAAAACTTACTGATGGTGATGAAGATGTAATCATGGTTACTAAATATGGTCAGGCTATCAGATTTAGTGAAACAGAGGTTAGAGCTACTGGTCGTGCCACAATGGGTGTTATTGGAATGAATTTAGCTTCCGATGATATGATTATTGGAATGCAGCTAATTTCCCAGGGTGAAAGTCTGATGACTGTTTCAGAAAATGGTCTTGGAAAATGTACTCTAATGAACGAATTTAACACAATTCACAGAGGTGGTAAGGGTGTTAAATGCTACAAGATTACTGAAAAAACAGGAAATCTGATTGGTGCAAAGGCTGTTGAAAAAGATGATGAGGTAATGCTTATAAATACTGCAGGAACAATCATTAGGATTGAAGTTGCAGGCACTGCATTGCTTAGTCGTATTACTTCTGGAGTGAAATTAATCGACCTGAAAGAAAATACAAAATTAATTAGTATTGCAAAAGTTAGAAAAAGTGATACAATTCTAGCGGAAGACTCTGAAGAATTAAATGAAGATTGAACAACTAAATAGAAAAAGTGTGTAATAGCAATGGGGCTGTTATTTTAAATATAGCAGCCCTTTTTATTTAAAACTTATTGCTTTATTGCTTTACTCATTTAAAGTGACGATAAATTAAAGCATTAACAGGATATAGTGATGAAGAACATTAAAACAGC
>CAMNPQ010000098.1 GCA_946548305.1 uncultured Pseudobutyrivibrio sp. | reverse complement strand
AGTATGCTATCAAAACCAAATGCAGGGTGAGATTTACGAAGCTTTAGCAGTTCTATTTGATGCTTTACAACGTCCTTTTTCAAATCAGACTCAATCTGTTCTAATGAAAGATTTGTTCTGTTAATCTCTTTGTGTCCACCTGCTCCAGCACGTTTTACTGCCTCATGGTCATTCTTTCCAGCAAACAAATCCAAATACCATACCTGTGGTTTTCCTGGCATAAACATCTGGATTGCTCTAGCGAAAAGCATCTTTTTGTCATCCTCGCCAAGAGCACTATAGTATGTGGCATTTACCTGATAATACATGTTTTTAGCACCGTGGAGATCCTTAACAAAGCCTCCGCGAGCCACAAGCACATCAATCAGTTTTTGGATTTCCTCTTCTGGTAAAATTCCCTTTAAATCTAAAAGCGGAATACCATCATGACATCCAAGCATATTCACTACACGAATATTCTTTTCTGTCAATTCCTTAGCCCAGTTTACTAAAAGAGTACCATCATGGTTTTCAATGGCATGTATCAAAAGACCAGGCAAGAAGAAATCATAGGTCATGTAGCCTTTGCCAGCGACCAACTCATATATTTTCTCACCATAGCTTGCATGAATTTCTGGAAGAAGTGTAACACCATTTTTATCTGCCAGTTCACGCACTCTCTGAAGTAAATCCCAAGTACCAGGATCATTCAAAAAGTTTTTCTCGCCTGGTTCTTTTGGAGCATAAGCAAATGCATCCAATCTAACGATTTTTGCTCCATAGCCAGCAAGAGTCTTAAGAGTATTCTCATAGAATTCCCAAACCAGTGGAGATTTGATATTCAAATCCATCTGGCCCAGATATCTGCGATTGCTCTCTAACAAATCAACGACAGCATCCTTATACTTATCGTATTTGCCCAGCTCAAGCTCTGCTACTGTCTTGCCATCATCAATCTGAGCGTTTACACACTCTGCTAATCTGGTGGCTGCAACATATTGGATATCCATTTTTTCCATCAGGTCCTCTGCCTCAATTTTCTTGTAGCGAACCTCCTGATAAAATGTGTTCCAATATGGTACATTTCTACCATCTGGAAATCTAACCATAAGTATTGGCAAGCCAGGCTTTCTGAAAAACATATCCTTGATATACTTTTCATCTGGCTGAATATAGCCAGCTTCTGTCATCTCGCCGCAGCCTTCCCAAAACTTATTCCAGTCAATAAAAAAATCTTTATACTTTGAATTATCACCATTTTTGATGATATCCTGAAACTCCTTTGATAATACAGATGCATGATTAAGGATGAAGTCCAGCTTCAGGTCAATGCCCATGTCCTTAATTGCTTCAACAGCTTCTCTGCTTCCAAGCTCTTCATTGATGCCATAATCAATTACTGAGAAGCCTCTATCTAAATCTGTATTAAAAATGCTTGGTAAAATATAGAATGATTCAAATACATCCTTTAATTCTTCCTTGCTTAAAACCTTTACAATATCGTCTAATGTGCCACCCATTGAATCTGGATAAGCATTTAGCATAGGTCCATTACTCATCATATTCCTCCATATAGTCCACGAGTTACTCGCTCATCTAAAATCCAATAAACTACTTCATCAATGCTTCATACTGTTCGTATGTGAGCAGTTCACCGGCTTTAGAAAGAATAATCTGGGCTTTATGAGCCTGTGATTTTAAAAGATTTTGCTCAAGCTCAAGCACTAGCATTGTGAACGCACTATCTGTTTTGCCATCACGGTTTCTGGCTCTACGATGTGCAAGTGTCTCCTCTGGTGTACTATTGAGAAGAATTGGAATATCAACTCCCTCATAGCAGTCACTGTTTCCGTGAGTCCACTCAATAACTAACACTTGGATATCGGAAAAATCAACCTCCTCATACCAAAGCTCGGAGTCTGTTCTACCCATTCTCTTAAGGTAGATTTTATTCTGGCCTGACTTGAATGCACTTACAATACCAGATACTTCGTCAAAATCAATTTCATTTTTTGTGCCAAGGTAGCCCTCTAATCCCTTGCGTCCTGCATCAATATATGCTGCTGCCCATGGATTGTCAGCTACATGTGATTTGTCAGCATCAGTTTCTTCCTCCTGCCATTTGCGAAGAGTGTCAAAATGTTCCATGCTGCCTTCACCACATTTTACCAGGCCTTTTACGCCTGATGTGCGGAATATACGAAGACGCTCTGCGTCGTTGTACATTGGAATACGCCTTGGATAATTGTCACCCGACATGGTATAAGCACCAATGCCATGCTCTCTGAGCATGTGGCTGATGAGAGATGCGGTCTCAGACTTACCTACCCCTGAACCACCACAAACTGCAATGACTGCTTTGCCATGCTCTAATATAGGAGCCAATTTTTCCATTAATGGATCCATAATTACAAGAGCCTTTTTAACGTGTTCCTCTCCGATTTCTACCTTGTCACCTGGCATATCGCCATGTGGAAGATCTAAGTATTGTTTAAGATCAATAGCCATAATATTGTCCTCCTAATCACTATAGATAAACATAAACAACACGCCATTATTATACAAAAAAAAAGGAAACTGCAAAATGCAATTTCCTCTTTTTATTTAATTTACCGAAAAAAATGTCTAAATGTACAAAGTCTTCAAAATACTTATATCAGGATTTCCTTACATATAATTTTTAACGTTGCTGCCATCCACCTTTTCAAATGGAACCCAGATATATAATCCGTCCTCAGTAAGACCTTCCATACCATCAGCTGTTCCTTTTGTCACAAGTGCCTTGGCAAGCTGAATTGCAGTTTTTCCTTGTCCTGTAGCAGACTGGAATACTGTAAACTGCATCTTTCCATCTACAATAGACTGACAGCCACCAGTCGTAGCATCTACCCCCACAACAGGTATTTTTGTCAAATCATAGCCATGTTCTGCCAAATAATTTGCTGCTCCCACAGCCATGGAATCATTGTTACAGAATACTGCGTCAAATGACTGATTTGTCTTTTCCACAATGGCCATCATTTCTTTTGCCTGTTCTTCATCCCAATTAGCTGTGTCATCAAAAACTACATTTACAGTCACACCATTTTCTTTGAAGAACTTGTAAACTGAATTAGAGCGAGCTATTGCAGCATTATGTGTAACAGGACCTCTAAGCATCACAATATTTATGCTGCTTGGCTTTCCCAATGTGTTCCACACGTATTCTGCCTGATATGTTCCAGCATCCATTTCGTAGCTGCTCACAACCATGTATTTATCTTTTTCCAGATATTCTGCATCAGGTGCTCCATTTACAAATACTATAGGCACATCCCCTGCTGAAACCTCCAGCTGAAGGGCTGTGGCTCTATCCACAGGCAGACAGATGATTGCGTCATATCCACTTTCCACTGCTGTTTTAATCTGTTTAATCTGATCATTTACAGTGTTGCACCCTTCACCTATGTCCAGTGTAACCCCTTCACCGCCAGCATTTTCTGCCAACGCTGTTTTTAGTAAGGCTTTAAAATCATCATCAGGAGGGGCTGTATAATATACTTTGATTCCACCAGCTGAACCTGATGAACCGCCACTGCTGCCGCAGCCCCCAACCATCATTCCTACAGCCATAACAATTGTCAAAAGAAGAACTGTTAGTATTTTAATAGAATGCTTTGTCTTCATATTACTCCACCTCCTCTTTTACAATTTTAAACTGCTGAACATAGCCAGTAAGAGTCTGTGATGTGTTTGCCAATTCATGAGAATTGTCTGCCACATCCTGACTGCTTGATGTAATGGACTGAGCCTGTTCAACCATGTGCTTTGAAGTCTCCAAAATCTCATCAGCAGATGCAGCCTGTTCTTCTGAAATTGCTGCAACATTTGTAGATACCTCGTCGACCTTCTGAACATCCTGAATCATCAAATCCAGCAATTCGTTAGAACGCTCGATATTCTTGTAAATTCTTTCGAATGTATCTACTGCGGTGTTTATCAGCTCGCTATTCTCTTCAATGTTTTTAGCACTTGCCTGAGCCTGGGCAACTACCGAATCAATAGCTTTGCCAACATCATCAATAAGACGGGCAATATTATCGGCACTGTCTGCTGATGTCTGAGCAAGCTTGCCAATTTCACTGGCAACAACTGCAAAGCCTTTTCCTGCCTCACCAGCTCTGGCTGCCTCTATAGAAGCATTTAGTGAAAGTAGATTGGTCTCATCAGCGATTTCTGCAATAAGTCCTACAATCTTTGTGATTTCCTCAGATGCCTTGCCTACATCATTTATCTTTTCTACCAGCTCATCATTGCTGTTTTTGATTCCCTGCATAGCAACTGAAAGATGTTCCATATCGTCACGACCCTGCTTACTGATTTCAACAGTCTCTTTCATGCTCACATTAGCCTGGTCTGAATTTTCTCTTGTATCTGAAACAACCATGGCAAGAGTTGTGGCATTTTCTGCAATTTCGTTAACAGCAAGAGCCAGTTCATCAACTGTATTTTTCAGATTGACCATTGCATTCTCCTGAGATTGAGAAGCATCATACATGTCTTTACTTACTCTATCACTACTATCAGATTCCTGCTTAAGCTTTTCAGACTCGTCATTGATACTTTTCAGCATTCCTCGCATCAATTCCACGAATTTTCCAACCTGCTCTCCCATGAGTCCGATTTCATCGTTAGATTCCTTTGCCACTTCTATAGTGAAATCACCATCGGACATTGCAGAAATATTTTTCGTTATGCTTGCAATTGGTCTGACTACTCTATTGATAATCATGCTAATCATGATTGAAATCAGTATAACCGCTACAAGCCCTACCCCCACTAGAATAAAGCTCAATTTTTGAACGTCAGCGAGAATGATGCTATTGGCTATATAAGAAACCAGTACCCAGTCGGTTCCTGCCACTTCCTTAAACGCTACTGTGTAATTGCCAATTTCTTCTGTTTCATAGTCGCCTGCTGAAATCTTTTTGTATGCTCCTTTGATTATTGGGTCGCTGCTTGACTCACCGATTGTGGTGGACACCAAAGTATCATCTCTATGAGCAAGTATCATGTTATCGGTAGTATCTACCAAAAATGAGCTGGCATTCTTCATTTTTACACCTGAATTTACGATAATGGATATCTGGTCAAGTGTCACATCAGCTGCTGCAACTCTAATCACATCTCCACCATCATTTACAATGCCTGATGCAGAAATAACATACACCCCATCTCCATTCTTGTAGGGCTTGCCGTATGCCATATTTACCCTGGACATGCCTTCCTTGAACCACTGCTGTTCTGTTGGATTGGTGATTGCCAGGTCAGCACCTCTTCCACTGACCACCTGTCCAGTTTGGGATGCTATATAAACACCATTTGGAGAATTGTCATTTTTGCCTACAAAAGTGGTGAGATACTGCACCAAAGCCTCATCCTGCAGCCCCAGCCCCTCAACGCCTCGCTTGATAGCTGAGAAATTCTCCAAATTTTCTTTCAACCAGGCATCAATATTGTCCGCCTGATTGCTGATAGAACTCTCCAATGTAGACTTTGCCATTTTCTGCATACTATTTCTAGAAAGAACAGCAGAAATCGTTACCAACACTAAAATCATGATGATAACAGCTGGTATAATCAGCATCAAGAGCTTATCTTTGATTTTTCTTACCTTTGCTTTTCCATCATTTTTTTGTTTTGCCATAATGTCCTCCTAATTATAGAAGTATTCCACTGCGATAAAACAAATTCTAGCATTTAATTGTGTATTAAATGTTATTTTTTTCCGTATTCTTACCACTTTTTAATAAAAAAAGAACCTCTACCATGGTAGAGATTCTTTCGTCCATTAATCATCTGCGAAAACGTGTTGTCTCATATCTAGCTCTCGTCCTAACGCAGGTCTTAAGCTCCTGTAGCCTGTCCTCTATGTCTCCATCATCTATCACCACATCTATTGATGAAGCCATGTTATCAATTAAAAGATTATCAAAATCCATCACTGGCGTTGCCACCAGTATTTTATATTTTTCATCAAATGAATCAGTGTCAAGAAACTCCAATAAAATCGGATTAATATTCTGCTCCATACATTTCCTCCTAATACTTAAAGTAGTTATTATTTGCCATTAAAAAGCATTTGTATAATAAATATGTCTCGCCAGATTGGCATCTCCAAAATCTACAATTATTATTCCGTAGCTTGTGGAAGCTTTTAATTCATACTCCTGCAAAAGCTCATTTAGGGTCTTGGCATAGCCTCTAGGATGTCCTACCACACCATCACCACTGGTGCTGACAAAATTTAAAAACAGTGTATTTTCATCTGCCTCGCAGTTTTCCAGTCCATCCACTACAGCGTCATATTTGTCCTCTACAGAATATTTATATCTATCCTGAACCCAGACTCTAAAATTATCATACACATATAGCTCATATGGTATGTCTACTGGCACATTATTATTCTGTGCCCCCCAGTCCATATTAAGACCCATCATACTCATTTGAGAGTTATCAGAAAATCTGGTGCATAACACCACTCTGCCCCTTGCCTCATCAAGAGTAGGTATCTCGTCCACAGTGTACCAATAGTCCTTGTTTGATTTTATTTCATCCATTAAAAGCTTCTGAATATCAGCTGCAGGATGCTTGTCATCCTCGATTTTAATATTGACTATAATTGTCTCGGTAGAATGCTTTTGCAGAAATGAATACATATCCTGGCATACATCATCAAAGTATAAATAATCAGAAAAAATATTGGATGACACATGGCAATTGGCAAAATTATGAACCATTTTTATCCTATTGCCACCTTCTTTTTCATCTAGCGCAACTCTTAAATCCAAATATCTAAATCCATTTTCCAGCTGCTCGCTGATATCTGTATTTTGACATCTCATAACGTAGCTCAGCGGAACGTATGTTGCGCAACTATCATGAGTGCCAGGTATAGTTATTTGGGATAGGTATGTGTCTCCTGAAATAAAACTCATCCATTCAGCAGTATCTGAGTATTCCACATCCATATCTATATTGAAATTTGCTGTATCCTCATTATCGTCACTGACAAATAGTACTATTAAAAATACTCCTATTATGGCAATCATTATGCCGCAAACAATTCTAAAAAGCCGTCCTTTTCCCATAAGCTGCCCCCAGTTTCTTTTTTAATTATTTTAACATTCTTTAGTGACAAAGTCCTATAGTTTCTTTAAAATATAGTCATGATTGAAAGAAAAAGACTTTTATCCCTGGGATATTACAAAAAAGCTCCCTCTTTTACAGGGAGCGATGGAAACAAATGTTATAAAATTGAAAAATATCAGGAGGAGGATTCCGAAGAACCCCTCTTCAAAGCTACAATATGGCCTGGCCCATACAGCTCTGAAAATACTCCTGATGAACAAAAGCAATCAAAAACTGCCAGCTTTACAGAAGAAGGGCTGGAAGAATTAGTAGCGTGGATGAACTCCCTGGATATTTAATTCTAGGAAGTTTTTCCTGCACGCTTATTTTCGTACATACTTGCATCAGCTCGCTTTACCAGAGCTCTAAAATCTACGTCCAGCTTGGCATCATAAATTGCATCTCCAATTGCAACGCCTATTTTATATTTATGTCCACCCTCTAGATTTGCGGTGAATACCTTCGTCAAAAACAGTTTTTTCAAACGCTCTGTGTTTATCTGGTTGTCAGCATGGATTATACAGCAAAACTCATCTCCACCAGTTCTATAACAATTACCATATTTTCCGTAAACACTATTGAAAATATCTGCAACTATTGTGATATATTCGTCGCCAGCCTCGTGACCAAATGTATCATTACATTTTTTTAGTCCATTAGCATCAGCCACTACTGCCACCACACCCTCTAGGGTATCTCCGGATTTTGCATGGCTTTCAAATGCATTTCTGTTCAATAATCCTGTCATGCTGTCTGTAAGGGCAAACACTTCCAACTGCTTTGCTCTACGCCCTTTTTCAATAATCTCGTTAGCATCCTTAATCATATCCCATGCTAATAAAAATACGAATATCAAAAATACATATCTGCCTATTTTATCTGCATCTCCAACGCTTTCATAGTACTGAACAGTGTCCACAATTGCAGCTACGAAAAACATGCTTAGACCAACTGTACATATCTTAAATCTCCTGTTGATTTTTCTCATGACCAGTTGTCCAATCATTCCTGAAATTAGATATAAAATAGCAACAGTCCAGGTAATCTGTATTATAAATAATGTCTGTCTGTATTCGGCGATCTTAGCAAAATGCAATATAGTCAAAACAATAAACTCAAGCATTGATGCCCATTGTATGTATTTTTTCAAATGATTACAGTTTATTCCTAAATAGCTGTCAAAGAATTGCACAAATGATGGGATTGCAAGCATTAAGCAGATATATGGAATCAATGAGCTGGCAATTTTATTATGAATCAAAAGCACCACAGCATCTGTCTCATTTATAGACCATACACCACCGAAAAATGATAGATAGCCTAAATACAGCAGTTCCTTGCTAAGCTGCTGTTTTTCTCGCATCAGACCATAATATACAAACAGTAAAATACTTAATATAACTATTAAAAAACTGACAAAAAATCTAGGCATAGACGAAAGCATGATTTCGTCATACATAGCGTATGAGCTGCCTATGTAGAATTCTGGTGTATTGCCTGCAACCTCTTTATATATTGGAGTAACAACCACTGCAAGCTGTGACATAGTTTCATCTATTGAAATGAAATTGTACGCCGCCCCTGTAGTGGATGTAAAAATGCCACCTGTTTTATCAAAAGAATATAGCAAACGCCCCCTAGTGTATGCTTTGACAATCTGATGAGAGGTATAAAACATAAATCCAGAATAGTGATAGTCGTAATCTTCCAGATTAAAGAAATATTCCTTGGAGCCATCTGGCATCGTTGCAACAGAAGAAGGTGTAATGCTCTTTTTTAGGTCATCAGGCACTAAATTCTGAGTTCCAAAATATGATAAAAGCACTATAAAAGCCGCACATAAAATGACAAAAATATTTATTTTTGAAATCAGTTCACTTTTCTTATTCTCCCGCATAATGCCATATCTCCATCTTAAATAGTTATACAGAGTAACCTCAAGTTATTCTGTTCACAGAATTATAACAATTTTAACATGGTTTGGACGCTATTACAAGTATAGATTATTTCAAAAAATCCCTCCAAAATTGAAATTTTAAATTCCACCCCCAACTCGAGCGGTGGAATTTACCA
>CAMNPQ010000097.1 GCA_946548305.1 uncultured Pseudobutyrivibrio sp. | reverse complement strand
CATCCTTTGAACCTATGGATTTGGGCTTTGATTGCAGTAAGGCAGGCTGTGAAGCAAGCCGCTGCTTACAGTGCGACCTCCGTGTACAGATATCACCACAAAGATTCTGGAGTGATTATGTATCTGAGGAAGGAGGTACAAACTAATGAAAAATTTATTAGTAGTAAGCTGTGTTAGTGATGATGTCAAAGCACCTCTATCTATGTATATCCTTAAAAACTTCAAGGATGATGTGGTTGCAGGTGTTGCAAAATATGCTTCTGGAATAGATGCTGATATCATGTATCTTTTACCAGAAAATGAAGATGTAGAGGGCTTGAATGGTGAGGCGCGTCACACTAATCAGGTGTCCCCTACACTTAATAATCCATACTCTGTGGCTCAGGTGCTTTCTGGCAATTGGCCTCGTCCTATGATACAGGATGATTTTGTTGCAGTATTTGAGGACAAGGCGGTTCAGGTAATTACTCCTGAGGCTGCTTATGGTATAGCAAAGGGCTTTGATGAAAAGTTTGTTGCAGTAAATACACAGGATAAAACTGAGATTAAAAAAGTAGCTGTTGGCACAGCAGTAGCAGATATTTGTGACACATCAGCTGCAAAGGCTGTATTGCTTGGTGGTCTAAAGGGCAAATTTGTCACAGGACCACAGGCAAGTGAACTGAAAATCCAGGCAGAGGAGCAGTTTAGTTCAATTACTGTTTTTACAAGCTCAGACTGCATAGTTGATGCTTGTGTGCAGCTTTACAATGATATCTATACAGCGTCTTGTGGAAAGTGTGTGCTTTGCCGTGAGAGTACATCTCAGTTTAAACAGATAATTACAGAGATGACCACAGGCAAGGCAAAGATGACTGACCTTGACATGATAAAGGAAATGTCTGAGATTATCAGCTATGGCGCATATTGTCCATTCGGTCAGGGAATGACAAAGCCTATCACTTCTGCAATGGAATTGTTTGCAGATGAGTTTGAGGATCATATTAAGAGAAAGACCTGCAAATGCGGTAAGTGTTACAAGGCAGCAGAGCTTTATTATATTGATCCAGATGAATGTATTGGCTGTGGCGATTGTATTGATGCATGCCCAGAGGATGCGATAGAAGGTAAGGATGGCTTTATTCACATGATTGACCAGGATCTTTGCGAGCAGTGCGGTAAGTGTGTAAGTGCCTGTGATGAGGGCTGCATAAAGACAGCCACTAAGCTTCCAAAGCTTCCAAAGAAAAAAACAAAAGTTGGAAAATGGTAAACTTTCGAGCGGCTTTTTTGAGCCGCTCTTTTCTTATGCAAAAACTGCAACAAAAGCTTGTAATTTTTTGCAAAAGTCTTTTTGAACGAAATTTTGAATGCAATATAAGATAAGTATTTCAGAATTTAATAGATGTTTGAAATATTATGTGGTGATAACTTATATACAAGAAAAGAACCAGTTAATTTTAGTGGTTACACTTAAAGGAGAAAAAAATGGAAAACTTAAAAACACAAGTGGTTGTTATCGCAGGTGGTCCATCTGGTATGTCTGCAGCAGTACAGGCAGCTATGGATGGAGCTGAGGTAATAGTTATCGAAAAAGCAGCCGTAACAGGCGGTGCCGCAAACATGGGTATGGGACCTCTTGGTATCGGAACAAAATATCAGCAGGAGCAAATGATAGATGTTACTGTTGAAAAAGCATTTAACATGTTTATGGATTATACACACTACAATGTTGATGCAAGACTTGTAAAGAGATATTTTGAACAGTCTGCTGAGACAATAGAGTGGCTTGAAGATATGGGTGTTGAATTTGAAGGTGCTTTCAAATACTTCCCTCAGTCAGAGGCTACATGGCACATTGTAAAGACTGGAAACAAGATTGGGCCTCGTGCAGCAGGTCATATGAACAAGGCTCTTTTAAACAAGGCTCAAGAGCTTGGTGTAAAGGTTATGCTTGAGACATCTGGTAAAAAGATTCTCAAGGATGACGAGGGCAAGGTTTGCGGCGTTGTTGCAGTAAACAAAGATGGTGAGGAATTCACAATTGAGTGCAAGGCAGCTGTTATCGCAACAGGTGGTGCTGGATGTAACCCAGAATTCATCAAAGAAGAAATCGGGGTAGAGTATGGCAAGGATGTGTTCAACTTCGCTATTCCAGGTCTTGTAGGTGATGGTCTTAAGATGGCATGGGAGGCTGGTGCAGATCACCTTCCAGTTAGAATTGAGTCTGCTTGTGATGTAGGCGGCGGTGAAGAAGCAGGAGCTTGCGTCAAGAACGTGCTCAGACAGCCAAACCTTCTTATAAATGCATTTGGTAAGCGTGTTATGAACGAAGAGTTCATGCAGAACACTACATACCTTTCAAATGTTGCAAATCATCAGAAGGACAAGAAGCTTTTCTCTATCGTTGATTCTACAATAGTTAAATACTATGTAAAGAACGGTGTAGATGTTACATCACTTGTTACTCCAGATCCTGATGTATCAGCATTTTATGATGAGATGGATGAGGTTATTAATAAGGGCTCTAAGAATTTCTTTAAGGCTGACACTTTAGAAGAGCTGGCTGAAAAGATTGGTGTAGACCCAGAGGTTCTTGAGGAGACAGTAGATGATTACAATGACTACTGTGAAGGAAGAGATGAGGAGTTCTTTAAGAACTATAGATACCTTCGCAAGCTAAAGAAGGGACCATTCTATTGTGGAACATTCCATCCAGGCGGATATGGAACAGTAGGTGGTATCAGAATCAACGAAAACTGCGAAGTTTGCGACAAAGACTTTATGCCTATACCAGGTCTTTATGCAGCAGGTGCTGATTCTTGCAACATCTATGATGATTCGTATATGTTCTTACTTCCAGGTAACTCAATGGGATACGCTGTTAATACAGGACGTATCGCAGGTATGGAAGCTGTGGAATACATCGAAGGCTAAGGGATAGGAGGAAATAAAAATGGCAGGAAGACCAATATATAATCCAGCCAGCTTTAAAAATGTTTCTGTAGATGGAAATGTGATTGGATTTAGCTTTGAGTTCAAGGCTCAGTATTATCGTTCTTTCACACTTTCAATTTTGAGAGATATTCAGCTGAAAGTTGATGGCGAGGATGTAAAAAGAGAAGATATTTGCATCACAGTAAATGGAGATACATTTACACTTGAGGAGTGCAGAACAGTTGTAGACCCAGAGTACCGTTGGGAATTTGGTGAGTATGCAACAGTAACAGTTAAAAAAGAGGGCGGCCTTTCAAAAGGAGAGCACACTATCGAAGGAAAGCAGATTATTGCACCTTCATACATGCCATTCCAGATCGAAGCACCTTGCAACATTACATTCACAATTTAGTAGGGAGGTATATTTAAATGAGCGATATTAAAAGAAGTGTGTCTCTCTACAGCTATCAGGATGAATATTATCTCGGAAAGCTTGATTTAGAGGGATGCTTGAGAGAAACAGCAGCAACAGGAGCAACAGGTGTAGAGCTTCTTGCTGAGCAGATGATAAAGCAGTTCCCACTTCCAATTGAAACTGAAGAATTCAGAAATCAGTGGTTCGACTGGATGAAGAAATACAATTTAACACCAAGCTGCTATGATGCATTCTTGGAGAATCACATCTATGACAACCGTACTCTTACATTAAAAGAGCAGGTAAAGATGATGGAGCGTGATTTACGTCTTGCTTCATTACTTGGATTCCCAGTAATTCGTACACTTGTATCAACACCTATGGACGTTATCGAGGGCAGCCTTGAGTACGCTGAAAAGGTTGGCGTTAAGATTGGTCTTGAAGTACATGCACCATTCTCACTTAATTCAGGATGGGCAGATGGCTATATGGAAATGATTAACAGAACTGGAACAAAGTTCTTTGGATTTATTCCAGATATGGGTATATTCTGCAAGAATATTCCTGATGTTGTTCGTGACAAGGCAATAAGACACGGCGCTAAGGAAGAGTGTATCAAGATTGTTGATGATGCTTATGCAAACAGAGTTGCAAAGGGCTTCACAAAGATTAAGTATGACCTTAACCTTGGTAAGGCTAACATGGAATACCGTATGGCTAATGGTATGGCTGAAATGATGGATGCTGTTAAGGCAGCAGGCGGCGGCCCAGCAGATTTAGATTATGCTGGCAGCTCATTCACATACTCATGGTCAGAGCCTCAGGATATCATCGACAATATCGATTATATCTTCCATACACATGCTAAGTTCTACAATGTACACGAAGATTTAGTAGAAACAGCTGTTGCTATTCCAGAAGTAGTTGAGGCATTCAAGAAGGCAGGTTATACTGGTTTCTTAAGCTCAGAGTACGAAGGTGGAGAGCACTTAAGAATGGATCTTGATGTAGATTCAATCGAGCAGGTACGTCGTCACCAGGCAGCCCTAGCAAAAGCAATCGGCGAATAAACTATATTGGTATTTTAATAAATCACCCGTAGGTAACAAGCTATTTTATTTCTAAAGGAGAGCTTTTTATAGCTCGACGTAGAAATATAAATGCTTGTAACCGTAACGGGTGATTTTTTGCTACCTACGGGTGCAACCTGTTTTTGTCAATTTTTGCAGGTTAAATTTATAACGAGCGATTACGCAATTAAATGCAAGGGAAAGAAAACGAGTTTAAAGAGTATGCGGGGAAAAATGCATATTATAAATATAACGACAGCGAAGTAAAACAGCTCAAGTCCGGCCGGCTAGGAGTGATTAGGGAACTTTAACTATTTAACGAAAAGGAGAGACAGACATGTACAAATATGAGAAAAAGGGACCTAAGAGAGGGGTAGCCCTTTACAGCTATTCTGCAGAATTTGGTTTAACAAAGACTTTAGAGGATTGTTTTGAAGATTTACATGATATGGGTGCTCATGGAATTGAAATATTGGCAAACACTCATATCGAGAATTATCCATATCCAACAGATGAATGGGTAGAGAACTGGTGGAGACTGTGCGATAAATATGAAATCGTACCAGTTGAATATGGAAACTGGATAGATTCCCATGTATTAGGGGATAGAGACTTGACTACAGAAGAGTCAGTTGAAATGTTAAAAAGAGATATCCGTCTGGCACATAGATTAGGATTCACAGTAATGAGAACAAAGATGCCAGTTATAAATGATAAATTAGAGCCGGTTTTAAATTGGAGAGAAATTATTAAAGGTGCGCTTCCACTTGCTGAGGAGCTTGGCATAAAGATGTGCCCTGAGATTCATACTCCATCTAATTTAAAGGGCAAGCTTGTAACTGATTTCGTAGATTTCATAAAGGAAACGGGGACGAAAAATTTTGGTTTAAACATAGATTTTTCCGTATTTAGAACAGAATTTAGTGAAGGTGAGTGGAGAGATCCACTATATACACCAAACGTGCCAGAGGATATTATTCCTTTACTTCCTTATGTGTATTGCTGTCATGCAAAGTTCATCAACATGAGTGATGACTTCAAAGAGACTACAATACCATACCCTGAAATTATCAAGGTTATGCAGGAAAACGGATATGATGGCTATTTGCTCAGCGAATATGAAGGTGCTGACAAATATGACGAAGGCTATGAGGTTGGTCAGACACTTCGTAAACATCATATCATGCTTAAAAACCTTTTGGGAGATTAATAGGAGGGAAGGACAAAATGGAAAGACAGGTTATTCAATCAGTAGGATTTAGAAATACAAAAGATGAAAAGGGAAATGTGACAGGATTTCAGTTTAAAGTAAGACTGCCTTACTACAGAGGAATATTTTTATCACAGCTTCGCCCAGGCACATTGTTTATTGATGGAGAAAAGATTGAAAAAGAGAATATCATTTGGAACATCAAAGGGGAAGATTTCACAGTTGATGAAATGAAAAGTGATTTCCAGACACATTGGGCTGTGGATAAACCGGCTGTTTTAAAGGTTAAAAAGGCAGGTGGATTGGCGCAGGGCTATCACGATATTAAATATGGCTTCTGCTTTACCTCAAGCTATATGCCACCAATTATCCAGGACAATCTGAACCCTGATGAGGAGAGCATGATATTCATGCCTGAGTTTGGACATCATGTAAATGAGAGACATCTTCTCATAGTCTAAAGGTAGTGCAATATATTACTTAATTCTGTTGCAGGGTTTTAGACTAAAGAATTTCAGAATGCAATTATTGAATATAAATCAAAAAATAACACAAAGTCTAAATACATATTTTTTCATAGAATGTGTACATAGAGTTGAGAAACGAAATACTAAAAAGTAAAGGAGAATTTGAAATGAGTAAAAAATTACCAGTTGGTATTCAGGTTTATGGTCTTAGAGACTTACTTGAAAATACACCAGAGAATTTCAAAGACGTTATGACAAAGGTCAAGGAACTTGGTTATGATGGCGTTGAGCTTGCTGGACTTTATGGTCTTGAGCCAGAATTTGTAAAGAAGACATTGGACGAGGTTGGACTTATTCCAATTTCAGCACATGTTGCTTTTGATGAGATGATGAGTGATATCGACAAGGTTATCAAGGATTACTCTACAATCGGTGTTAAGTACCTTGTTATGCCTTATATGGCTGAGGAATATCGTCCAGCTAATCCAGAGGGCTTTAAGAAGTTCCTTCCACTTTTAGATGAAGTAGGAAAGAAGATACATGATGCAGGAATGACATTCCTCTATCACAACCATGATTTTGAGTTTGTAAAGCTTGACAATGGTAAATGGGGATATGACGAGATGTTCGATAGCATTCCAGCAGAGCATCTTCAGTCAGAGCTTGACACATGCTGGTGTGATGTTGCCACTGGTGAAGCTCCTGAATTTGTAAAGAAATATAAGGACCGTATCCCAGTAGTTCACTTAAAGGACTATATCAAAAAGGGTGAGGTTAAGAATATGTACAAGCTCATCGGAATCGAAGAAGAAGAGTCTGAGGGTGATACAGGATACTTTGGATTCCGCTCTGTTGGCTTCGGTCAGATGATTTGGGAGCCAGTTTTGGAGGCTTCTCTTGAGGCAAATGCAAACTGGGTAATCGTAGAGCAGGATGAGCACTATGAGCTTGAGCCACTTGAGTGTGCTCGCCGCAGCCGCGAATACCTACGTATACTAGGCTGGTAAAACGAATAATAAATTGTGTGAAATATTAAATGAGCTGGTAAGTGACAAGCTATGATATTTCTCACGCGAAACATTCTAAGTTGAGCTGAGAAATCATCATGCTTGTCACTGTAACCAGCGGAATATAGGAGAGGAAACATGAAAAAAGAATTAAGAATTGCAATTATTGGTTGTGGAATGATTTCACACCGCCACATGACAGTTATTGAGAACCTCAACAAAAGAGGTCAGAATCTTAAGGTTGTAGCTGCTGCTGAAATCGACAAGGAAAAGCTTATGGCTTGGGGCAAGCAGTACGGCTTAGATGAGAAGGATCTTTATGTAGACTTCCGTGAGATGTTAAAGAGAGATGACATTGATGAAGTAGAGGTTTGTGTACACAACAATCTTCACACATCAGTTGCAACAGCAGTTATGGCAGCAGGCTTCCCTTGCTACTCTGAGAAGCCAATGTCTGCAAGCTATGCTGACGCAAAGATTTTATATGATGCACAGAAGAAATACGGACAGAAGCTTGCTATCCAGATTAGCTCTATCTACAATCCACAGACACGTATCGCAAAGGAAATGATTGCTGAAGGAAAGCTTGGTAAGATTTATCACGCTCGTTCAGTTGGACATAGACGTCAGGGCCGTCCAGGATATGATATGCCATTTTTCAGCCGTGATTTCGTAGATCCAGAAATCGGTGTACATGGACCACTTTTCGACCTTGGTATTTATCACCTTGCTCAGATGCTTTATGTAATGGGTATGCCAGAGCTTGAAAGTGTTTATGGTACAACTACTTGTGATTACTGGAGAGATAAGGCTATTGATGATGCAGTTGATTGCCACACACCAGTAGAGGATTTATCTGTTGCAATCGCTCGTTTCAAGGGTGGCCTTTCAATGGATATCTACGAGGATTGGGCTATTCACATGGATGAAATCGGTACTACATTCATTGCTGGTTCTCTTGGAGGACTTAAGTTTACAGATGTTGACCAGACAGGTGGTCCTATGGCTGTACCAGAAGGTGGAGCAATCGTAGGTGGCGGTGATTTACAGAAGCCTCGTCTTCAGTATTTTGGCGTTGATGAGAAGGGTCGTTTATTTGATACAAAGCTTGAATGTGCTATCGGTGATATCACAGGACAGCAGGAGCTTGCTCTTCACCCAGAGATGGAAATGTACAATGACAATCAGCTTCAGTGGTATTCATACTTAAGAGGCGACCTTACAGACGAGACAAGAATTGATTCACCTTACATTGCAATGCAGACAGCATTCCTTTCAGAAGGTGTTATGCTTTCAAATGAACTTGGACGTTCAGTTACAGCAGATGAAATCAAGAAAATGTCTAAGTCAATTGCACTTCGTGAGCAGAAGACTGACTTTGGTGTTATCACATACGATTTTGATGAGTACAAGCCAGAGTAATAATTAGCAAAAGAGAAAATTGTCTGGCGACAACAAAATGTGTTGTCGTCAGGCTTTTTTTATTTGTCCACAATATCCTTTATTTATGTTAGAATGATAAAAGCAATTGTTGTATAACGAGGTGTCTAATGAATAGCTTTAATCAGTTTCAGACAAATATATATAGAAATATGCAGGAGCCTCAGCATCTTCACACAGATGTGGAGCTTCTTTATATTGTGGATGGCAGCATTAATGTAAAGCTAAAGGATTCTGTTTTTGAATTAAAAAAGGATGATGTGATTGTTATTAATTCAAGTATTCAGCATAGCATTACAACTAAAGAAAAAAGCATAGTATGTTCTATCATGTATGACTATCAGGTTCTTGTGCATATTTTGAAAAAACCAAATAGCTTTTTCCTGTGTAATAGCGTAGGGGATAATACACAAAGATATGACAAGATAGTTTCTATATGTAGAGATATTATTTATCAGCAGGTTTCTTCTATCAAAAAGACAGATAGCTTGAAATATAGTATGCTCTATCTGCTTTTGGATGAGCTGGTTGAAAATTTCGTTTTAGACGATACTAATTCGGAAATCTCTGAGAATTATGATGCTGATGAAAAACTCCAGCTTATTATTCACTATGTGCATACTAACTATCAGGATGGTATCAGCTTATCTGATTTGGCGAAGCAGATGTACACATCTACATCTACATTGTCTAGGCTATTTAAAAAGCAGACAGGTACCTATTTTGCAGAGTATGTAAATCAGGTGCGCACAAGGTATGCTGTTGACGAGCTT
>CAMNPQ010000096.1 GCA_946548305.1 uncultured Pseudobutyrivibrio sp. | reverse complement strand
TTATAAAGGCGTTTCATGAATACTTAGGGTTACCTGAGTTTGATGAGCTTTCCTTAGATATTAGGCGTGTGGATATGTTTACAGGTGAAGCTAATGACTTTGTTTCTTTAGGGGACATAGGGGATGAGCATTAAAAAAATAATAATTACCAAAGGTATATATGATAACAAGGAGCTTAGGCTCCTTGTTTCTTTTGATGAGAATAATAAAGCTGTGGATTTGATTAATCTGGATATTTCAAAGGTAGGAGAAATCCATGAGGCGACGGTTGAGAAGGTTCTGACAGATATAGATGGATGTATTTTAAATCTCGATTCTTTGGATAAAGCCTTTATCGAAAACAGAAAGCTTAAGCCTGAAAGCTTTATTGTTCGTCACTCCGAAAAGAAGCTGGTATGCCAGGCTGACAAATTTTATGTTCAGATTTCCCAGGACAGAAAAACAGTGAAGCCATATTCTTGTAATTTTATTTCTGATATATGTGATGAGATGAAGAGCTATGGGGTTTTAAATTATTACCTAGAACATGTGGTAAAAGACCACTGTGAAATTATTTCCGACATGCCAGAATATTTTAACAAGGGATTAGATATCAGGTTTTACGATGATGATGATATATCTTTATGGAATTTATATGGTATTACCTCCATATTAGACAAGGCTACCGCCAAAATTGTTCATCTGAAATCAGGAGCAAATATTGTGTTAGAACAAACTGAAGCTTTGACAGTAATTGATGTAAATACCTCTAAAACCTATGGTAAATCAAATGCCATAACTACAAATATCGAAGCCCTAACTGAAATTGCCAGACAGGTGCGGATTCGCTCCATTTCGGGTATAATTATTATTGACTTACTAAAGGTTTCAAAATCTGAAGAGGAGGAATTAATTAAATTAGCAAAGGATGCGTTTTCTTCTGATATTTCACAAGTAACTATACATGGCTTTACTAATCTAGGTTTGCTAGAAATTACCAGAAGCAGAGTTTTTGCTCCATTTGCAATTTGAATTATGAAGAGATTTAAAAATTATATTGTCACAGCTGCTGTGGTGCTGATTGTTTATTTTATTGGTGGCGTAGCAAATGGTGCCATAGGAGAAATATCAACTGAAAATATAGAGGAAAATGATGTCGCCGTAAATGATGGTCAGGAGAGTAATACCTTGGATGAAGTTAAATTTGTGAGAGTTGTGGATGGAGATACAATAATCGTCACTGATTCAGCTGGTGAAAATAAAAGAGTCAGGATGATAGGTATAGATACCCCGGAATCTGTTGCCCAGGAAGAAGAACGAAACAATAAATATGGTGTTATGGCATCAGATTATATCAAAGAGCTTCTTTCCGATGTGGATTCATTGTATCTTGAGTATGATATAGATAGTGACGATAGGTATGATAGAATACTTGCTTATGTTTGGCTAAAGGATGTGGATGATACTTTTAACGAGGAGAATATAGAAAATTACATGGTTAATGCTATAATTATAAAAAATGGTTATGGCGTAGCCAAACGATATGAGCCGACTGTTGCCCATGATGAATTTTTGCATGACTTGATGGATAAAGCGGCAGCAAATGATGTGGGGCTTTGGAAATTTGAAGGTTTTAGAAAACTGTGGGATTAAGTAATAGGGGGTGTCTTCATGGAAATGAATGAAATCATTAAGGTTGTAGAAAAAAGAGCCTTGGAAATTGCTGATGAGGAAATTGTAAAATACAATAATGAGCATCCTGAGATAAATCTTACAGATGAGGCAAAAAACTCCGTTAAAACCCGTTCCATTTCCCAGCTTACATTGCAGCTTTCCAGATTTCATTTTAAACAGGACATGGATTTAGATGAACAGTTTAACAAATGGTTTTCTGAAAATGAGGAAGACGATTTAAAAAGAGCATGTAGACACTGCCTTGATGATGAAGCTAAAAAAATCAGAGAAGCTGCTGGTAAAAACCAAAGTGCCTTGGATAAATATTTAAAACGTCATTTAGGTGATTCATATAAAATTGATTAGAAATTTTATTAGTATTTCATTGACTAAGTGAAAATCCTATGTTAATATACTTGAGTATGCCGCTCAGTGTGGTTTTTTAAGTGTGTTTCATTCCGAAGCACCACCGAAACTGGCGAGTAATGATAAAAAGGAGGAGCAACCATGTACGCAATTATTGCAACAGGTGGTAAGCAGTACAAAGTTTCTGAAGGCGATATCATTACCATTGAAAAGCTTGGTGTAGAAGCTGGTGAGAAGGTTACTTTTGATCAGGTTCTTGCTGTTAGCGACAAGGATCTCAAGGTTGGCGACCCTACAGTTCAGGGTGCAACAGTAGAGGCTTCTGTTGTTAAAGAAGGCAGAGGTAAGAAAGTAATCGTTTACAAGTACAAGAGAAAAACAGGTTACCACAAGAAGAATGGCCACAGACAGGCTTTCACTCAGGTTAAGATTGAAAAGATTAACGGCTAATTATGGTATCCGTTATAGTTACTAAACAAGGAACAGAATATAAACAGATTTCATTAGATGGCCATGCGGGTGATGAAGAGGCAGGACAAAATATTGTTTGTGCTGCAGTTTCTGTTTTAGCCATCAACACATTTAATAGCATAGAACGCTTTACTGATGATGCTTTTTCTGTTGATGCAGCTGAAGATGGTGGTCATTTACTTATGGCTTTTCCTGAGCAGCTATCTGATAAATCCAAGCTTTTGCTTGATTCTATGTTACTTGGTTTAGACGAAATTCAAAGACAATATGGTGATGAATATATTTCACTCACATACAAGGAGGTGTAAGACATGTTACAGATGAACCTTCAGTTCTTCGCTCATAAAAAGGGTGTTGGCTCTACAAAGAACGGTAGAGATTCAGAGTCTAAGAGATTAGGCGCAAAAAGAGCAGACGGTCAGTTCGTTAAGGCTGGCAATATTCTTTACAGACAGCGTGGTACAAAGATTCTTCCAGGCAACAATGTAGGTCTCGGTGGAGACGATACACTTTTTGCTTTAGTTGATGGTGTACTTCGTTTCGAAAGAAAAGGTAGAGATAAGAAGCAGGCTTCTGTCTATCCAGTAGAACAGTAATTGATTGACCCGACTCGTTACAATGCGTGTCGGGTTATTTTTTTAAGGAGAGCACTATGTCATTTGCCGATAGAGCAAAAATTATTATAAAGTCAGGAAAAGGTGGAGACGGACACGTAAGCTTCCGCCGAGAAAAATACGTTCCCAATGGTGGTCCCAATGGTGGGGATGGGGGAAAAGGCGGAGATGTTATTTTCCAGGTTGACCCAGGCATGAATACATTGACTGATTATCGTCATAGACGAAAATTTGCAGCTGAAAACGGTCAAGAAGGTGGAAAGGATAATTGCCATGGAAAAAATGGTGAAGATTTAATCCTAAAAGTACCAGAAGGAACCGTTATAAAGGATGCAGTTAGCGGCAAGGTTATAGCCGATATGTCTGGAGAAAACAAAAGACAAATAGTACTTCCTGGTGGTAAAGGTGGGCTTGGAAACCAGCATTTTGCCACATCTACCATGCAGGCACCTAAATATGCAAAACCAGGTGTAGAAGCTATAGAACTGGAAGTTTTACTGGAGCTGAAAGTGATAGCAGATGTAGGTCTTGTGGGTTATCCAAATGTTGGTAAGTCTACATTTTTATCAAGAGTTACAAATGCAGATCCTAAAATTGGAAACTATCATTTCACAACCCTTAGTCCTAATTTAGGCGTTGTGGATGTTGATGATATAAATGGCTTTGTCATTGCTGATATTCCAGGGCTTATAGAAGGTGCCTCTGAAGGTATTGGCTTAGGTCATGAATTTTTACGCCATATAGAGCGAACAAAAGTGATTATACATATGGTTGATGGTGCTTCTGTAGAGGGCCGAAATCCTATAGAGGATATCAAAACTATCTCTGCAGAGCTTGAGGCTTATGATCCTTCACTTTTAGATAAACCACAGGTTATAGCTGCCAATAAAATGGATGTAATTGTTGATGATGAAAATGATGTAATTCAGGCATTAAAGGCAGAATTTGAGCCAAAGGGCATTAAAGTTTTCGCCATTTCTGCAGTAAGTGGAAAAGGTCTCAAAGAGCTTTTATACGAGGTTGTCAGATTGCTTGATACCTGTGACAGCGCACCAATCGTCTATGAACAGGAATTTGATCCTACAATCCGCGCATTTAACGATGAACCATATACTGTTACAATCAATGACGAGGGAGACTACGTCGTTGAAGGACCACGCATAGAAAAAATGCTTGGTTATACAAATCTTGAATCTGAAAAGGGCTTTATTTTCTTCCAGAATTTCCTAAAAGAGCAGGGCATTTTGAAGGAATTAGAAGAGAAAGGCATTCAAGAGGGAGACACTGTTAGAATGTATGGTTTAGTATTTGATTATTACAAATAAGAGGTAAAAGATATGACAAACAAACAGAGAGCCTATTTATCATCCTTAGCAGCCGATTTAAGCCCTATTTTGCAGATAGGCAAGGCGAGTCTAACCCCTGAACATACACAGGCTGTAGATGAGGCTCTAGAAGCCAGAGAGTTGATAAAGATTAATGTATTAAAGAACTGTTATGATGACCCTAGAGAGATGGCACAGATTTTAGCAGAGAGAACTCACTCTGAGGTCGTTAGGGTTATTGGAAAGAAAATAATACTTTACAGAGCATCAAAAAAGCCTGTAATAAAATTACCTAATTAAAAGTTGTTGGAGAAGACATGGCTAAAATAGGTGTGTATGGAGGAACCTTCAATCCCATTCATAATACACATATTGAAATTGCAAAAGCAGCACTAAAGCAATTTGGTTTAGATAAAGTATTTTTCCTGGTTGCTGGTAATCCACCACATAAAGAAACTGCTGCTTCAATTTCCGATATGAGTAGACTGGACATGGTTCGTATTGCAATTGAAGGTGACAATAATTTAGATTTAGATACCAGAGAAATATATAGGGCTGGAAAAAGCTATTCCTATATTACATTTACTGAGTATCATAATGAATTTCCTGATGATGAGATTTATTTTATCATGGGAAGTGATAGTCTTATTAATTTTAAAAACTGGGTTAAGCCTGATATTATTTCAGAATATGTCACAGTTTTAGTTGCTCCTCGTTTAGGAGACGATATGGAAAAAATCGAACATGCTATCCATGAATGTAAGAACATGTTTGAAGGAGATTTTTTCCTTATAGATTATAAGGCTAACGAGATATCCTCATCTGCAATCAGGGATAATTTTTATAAAGATGATAGAATTAAAAATTGTATTCCAGATTCAGTGGCAAAATACATAATAAATCATAATCTATATGGAATAACCTATGATTATTCTGTAATAACCAGATTAGATGAGGAAATGAAAAAAGAGCTAAAGCCCTCTAGGTATGTACACACCCTAGGTGTGGCTAATATGGCTTATTCTTTAGCTATAAGATGGGGCTATCCTGCCGTAAACGCCATGGTAGCAGGCATGCTTCATGACTGTGCAAAATGTATTTCAGATGAAAAAAGGATAAATGTATGTGAAAAAAATCATATCCATATTTCTGATATAGAGTATAAATATCCTCATCTTTTACATGGCAAGGTTGGAGCATATTATTGTAAAGATAAATACGACATATTTGATGAGCAGATTGCCCATTCAATAGAAGTCCACACAACAGGCTGTCCGAATATGAATTTACTGGATAAAATAATTTTTGTGGCAGATTATATAGAGCCAGGCAGGGACAAGCAGCCTAGGCTAGATGTAATCAGATATACAGCCTTTGATGATTTGGATTTATGTGTGTATTTAATCTTAGAAGACTCGGTGAATTATTTAAATTCAAATCCAGATATGGTTGACCAAACAACGATTGATACCTATGAATATTATAAACACTTAATGGAAGAGAGGTAGTTAATGGAAGCAAGAGAAATGGCAAAACTGGTATGCAAAGCATTGGACGATAAAAAGGCCATAGATGTTAAAGCTATAGATATTTCTGAGGTTAGTGTTATGGCAGATTTCTTTATAGTTGCATCTGCATCAAATCAAAGCCAAATGAACGCTATGCAGGATGAGGTAGACAGAGTTTTATATGAGCAGGGCATTCACGCTAAATCAATAGAAGGAAACAGACAAAGTACTTGGGTACTAATGGATTATGAGGATGTGATAGTTCATTTATTCTCTGAGGAAGACAGATTATTCTATGATTTAGAGAGAATTTGGAAAGATGGAATAATTATAGACGCAAAAGAGCTTTAAAAAACGACCCCTAGGGGTCGTTTTTTAGAAGAAGCGAAATACGCCAAATACTTTACCAAGTATAACGCAATTATCAACGATAATAGGATCCATAGTATCATTTTCAGGCTGGAGACGTATATGCCCGTCTTCTTTATAGAATGTCTTAACAGTAGCACTGTCTTCAACTAAAGCCACAACCATATCTCCATTTTTGGCAGTTTCCTGCTGCTGAACAATAATAGTATCTCCATCCAAGATACCGGCATTTATCATAGACTCGCCCTTTACTCTAAGCATAAAAGTCTGCTGGTTTGGCATGTGTTCAGCTGGTATAGGAAAATACTCCTCGATATTTTGTACTGCCAGAAGAGGCTGACCAGCTGCGACTTTGCCAACCACTGGTACATTAACAACTTCTCGACGAACCATATTAAAATTATCATCAACTATTTCTATAGCTCTAGGTTTAGATGGATCACGTTTTATATATCCATTTTTTTCTAATGTTTCAAGATGTGAATGAACAGAGGATGTGGATTTAAGATTGCATGCATCACACAGCTCTCTAACAGTAGGAGGATATCCCTTATTAAGTATTTCTGTTTTTATAACTTCTAGAATCTCACGTTGCTTTGCAGATATTTTTCCATATGCCATAGTGAAATACTCCTTTCAATATTTTCTAAATTTACAATAACATAAGGAACATATTTTTGCAAACAAATTTTCCGAAATTTTGTTCGAAAAAAGTATTGACAAAACGAACGTTCGGATTTATATTTATACCAGAACAAAAGTTCCGAACATTTATTTTGGAGGGCAATATTATGAGAAGGAGTTCTAGAGCAGAATTAATCGTAAGAAATAGAAAAATCATGTTAGCAATTGTAATTCTTGTCACACTTTTATTCAGTATCATTTTGTTTACTAATAAGGCAGCTGCAGAAAACAGTCGCGAAGTTTATACATACTACACCAGCTATCAGATTCAGTCTGGGGACACTTTATGGACTATCGCAGACCGGTTTATGGGACCAGACTACACTGATAAAAAGGATTTCATTGAAAATATCAAGTCATTAAATCATCTTGGAGATGATCAAATTACGGAGGGCAAGTTTTTAGTAATTGAATATTCTTCCTATGAAGAAATGTAGCATTCAAGTTTTCAGAAAAACAATCATTTAATGCAATAGTCGGTAAAATTAACTGGGGATGGAATAACGATACAGCTTATTCTGACTCCAGTTTTTTTGTTTTAAATAGTTATGTATATATGGTATTATATACGTATATAAGTTGGATTTTACACAATATTTAGTGCTTAGGAGAGTATATGTTACGTTTTTTAATAGCTATATTGTTCAATGCAAAGCGTGGCCCTCAGTTAGTATCTGCTATGCGCAAGATGATTAAGCATAAGGATAAGTATCCTGAGAAAACAAGGTATGCATTGGCACTAAAGCTTATCAGATATCTTAAAAAAAGTGCCAGAATTACCACCGAAGTATATGGCACAGAAAATTTACCAGCTGAGGGGGGATATGTGATGTATCCTAATCATCAAGGAAAATATGATGCTCTTGGTATTATGTACGCCCACAGAGAACCATGTACCTTTGTTATGGATAAAGCCAAATCCTATGGCTTTCTTGTGAAGGAAATGGTGGATTTACTTGGGGCCAAACGCCTTGCCCTTGATGATGTGAGGCAAAATATTCGCATTATGGATCAGATTACAAAAGAGGTACTTGAAGGTAAAAGGTTTATTCTGTTTTCAGAGGGCGGCTATACCACTAATGGAAACATAGTCCAAAGATTTAAGCCAGGCAGCTTTAAATGTGCCATGCGCGCAAAAGTTCCTATTATCCCTGTTACACTTATCGATTCTTATATTGCATTTAATAGCCTAAAACCAGGCCCAGTCATAACAAAAGTTATTTTTGGCAAGCCTATTATCTACGATATGTACAAGGATTTGAAGACACATGAGGTGGCGGATATTGTTCGAAACACTATCATCTCTACAATGGAAGAATTTGGGGTATATGTAAATAATCCTGAAAACAATCCTGATATTTTAGCGAATTAATAATCATTACATTGGAGGTTTGGTTTATGAAAAAATTTGTTATTGCATTTTTATGCCTGTTACTTGTAGGATGTGGCAACACTAGTGTGGAGGAATCCACACCTAAAGAAGAACCAACTGCAGAAATCCTTGAGGAAGAAGCTACTGATAATACTGCAGATGATGCAAATATACAGGCTGATACACCAGCACCAGAAGACGGGGAACATGAGTTAGAAAGTGGTGTAGATTTGTCATCTGTATTGGATATAACAGGCTGCGACACTTTCACCCAAATAGTTGATAGAGTTTTAGAGCCTGGTATGGGCTACACTAATGAGCCTGTAGGGGACACAGATGCACTTATAGTATGTAGCGGTGCCTACGATAATTTAGATGGAAATATGGCAGCTATAGACTCCACATTTTATGTGTATGGCGATGACGGTCCTATGTGCTTAGGTGCTGTTTATTCTGTAGGTACTGCATATCCTATTGCCATAAATGATGGCATTATTTACGTAGGCATCGGGCACGGTACAGCTGCTTACACCATAAAAAATAACGAATTAGTTGAACTTGAAGCAGCCTGGGTGGAATACGATACTGATGGAAATGAAACATATTATTATTCACAAAATGGTGGCGAGGCTGAGGTAGTTGATAATACTGAAAAGCTGGATGAAATAGACGAAAAATACTATTCTGGTAAAATTTTAAATTTTGATGTTATACAATAGCCGTTTCATAATTTCATAGGTTCTTGATTTTCTGATGAAAATCAAGAACCTATAGGTTATAATACAAGATAAATGTAAGTAATATGGTTTTTAAGAACGGAGTAGTCTATGGTTTTAAAGGAATACGAAGGTGATTTATTTCATTTATCAGATGTAGACTCATATTTTGCCCAAGGTATTTCTGCGGATTTTGCCATGAAAAAAGGAATATCCGTTAAATTTAATATGTCCTTTAACACTAAAGACAGACTTATTGCCAAATATGGAAATTATTTAAAGAAATGGGATAGTGTAAAAGATGGTTCTCAGGGCTTCTGTATATTAGAAGACAGGATTTTAAATCTTGTAATTAAACGGGATTATAAAGATGAACCATCATTAATTGCTGTAAGCATGGCTTTTTTTGAAATGAGAAGAATCATTATCGAAAAAAATATTAGAGTTGTTTCCATGCCTCAGATTGGATGCGGTCTTGAAGGACTTAAATGGGAGGATGTTAGAAATCAACTTAAAATAGCATTAGAGGATACTAATGTGATTATAAAAGTATTTAAAACATAAAAGAGGTCGCTTTGACCTCTTTTTTTATATTTTTTTGTAAGATACGAATCTAATTCCTGTCTATATAGATGTAA
>CAMNPQ010000095.1 GCA_946548305.1 uncultured Pseudobutyrivibrio sp. | reverse complement strand
ACATTGGCGTACAGTTATTTTCTAAATATCCCTCAAAATCACTGTATTTTAAATACATTCCTGATGAACTTACCTGCAAACTCATATTCCCAGATGGTTCAATACATCATTACAAGATTCCAACTGTTAAAATCCCCACATACAGTCTTGAAGAAATTCGTCGAAAAAGGCTCACTTTATTTCTTCCATACAAACTCTTACAATTCAGACCTAGGCTCAAATACAGTCTCTTTAAAAAGAGCTTCGAAGCATCTGCTTCGAAGCCCTTCATCATTTCAAGTATTTGCTAAAGAACCTACTCATATCTTAAAGCATCAATAGGATTTAGCTTGGCTGCTTTGTTTGCCGGGTAATATCCAAAGAATATACCGATAGCCATAGAAAAGCCTACAGCTACAATAATTGCCAGGATTGAAACTGATGCTGAATAGCCCATGCAGGTAGCTGCAACAGAGCCAAGAACCACACCAAACACAATTCCAATCAATCCACCCATGATGCAGATTACAACAGATTCTGTAATAAACTGCAGGCGAATAGAACCATTTGTAGCTCCCAATGCCTTTCTGGTGCCGATTTCCTTGGTACGCTCTGTAATGGATACAAGCATAATATTCATTACGCCTATACCACCCACCACAAGAGATATACCAGCAATTATTGCAAGAGCCAGCTCTATGGTTGCAATCATGGTGGTCATGGACTCAATCATAGATGCCATGCTTGTAACCGTCACCTCGTAATCCTCGTTATTAGAGTAATACATAGTGTTAAAATATGCCTCCACTGTGTCAGCAAATTCTTCTGAATCTGTGCCTATTGCAGTGACAAGGGTAATGCTGGAGTAGCCTTCATTTAAGGTGTGCAGCTGTGTCCTTGCAGTATCATAGGGAAGGTACAAATCCGTAGTGGTGTCTTCAGTGGAATCGCTGGACCAGGTGCTATCATCATATTCATAAACACCTACTATATAATATGTGTAATACTTTCCATTAATGCTTATCTCTACAGAAGAACCAAGAGCAGCGGAAGTATCACCATCAAACATGTTATTAACAAAATAATCTGAAACAATACATACCTTCTGAGCATTTTCATAATCCTTTTCTATAAACGAACGTCCAGCCAGCAGTTCTAAATCCTTGTAATCCATATAGTCTTCATTGTAGCCCACCACATTTACATTGGCGTACAAGTCACCATCTATGGCAGTTCCAGAGCCTACTGTAGAAGAAAGGAGTGTGTATTTTATTTCATCACCATACTCTTCTAAAAAGCTGTTTAGCATATCATCAGTCAAATAATCATCTGTATCCATGGTGCGTCTGCCTCCTGCACCAAATCGCAGTCCTGATGAGGTGGTTTCCTCAGAGGTACTTTTTGCAGAAACCCCCACGGTGAGGTTGTTGGCTCCCATTTCCTGCATTTGAGTGTTCACCATCACAGTAATGGAATTTCCCACAGTCATGATTGCGATAACAGAGGCAATACCAATTATGATTCCCAGCATTGTAAGCAGGGAACGCATGATATTAGATTTTAATCCTGCCAAAGCCAATAGGATATTTTCAGTAATCAGCATGCCAATTCCTCCTTTATCACATCCCATTTTCCTGCAGCTTCACCTTTGATATCTCCATCTTTTAGAGTGATTATCCTTTCTGTCTCCTGGGATAGTTCAGGAGAGTGGGTGATTAATATGATAGTTTTTCCCTGCTCCTCATGAAGCTTGTGAAAAATATCCATTATCAGCCTTCCTGTGGCAGAATCAAGGGCTCCTGTAGGCTCATCTGCCAGTATTATAGCCGGGTCATTTGCCATGGCTCTGGCTATTGCCACACGCTGCTTCTGACCACCAGAAAGCTCATCTGGATTGTGCATCATTCTGTTGGTCATTCCCACCTGTTCCAAAAGCATTTTTGCTCTCTCATTGCGCTTTGCCCGTTCAACTCCTGCATACATCATAGGAAGCTCCACATTTTTAATGGCATTTGTCCGGGCAATCAAATTGTAGGTTTGGAAAACAAAGCCTATTTTTTTATTTCTGAGTACGGACAATTCCTGGTCCTTTGCCTTTTCAATGTCCACTCCATCCAATGTGTATTCACCAGAGGTGGGTCTATCCAAAGCTCCTATGATGTTCATCAATGTGGACTTACCAGAGCCCGACTGTCCCACTATGGATACAAATTCCCCTTCACGAACTGCAAAATTCACTCCATGGAGAACTTCAAATTCATTTGGAGTACCTATAAAAAAGCTTTTGTGTATATCCCGAAGGTCTAACATAATATCTCCTGCTGCCATGTCACACCTCCTTAGAATCCGCCACCTGGGCCGCCACCGTTTCCGCCGCCAGGACCTCCACCCTGACCGCCTTGTCCGCCGCCCATGTTCATCATATTGCCCTGTTTTTCATCTGATGATGTGGTGCTAGATGCTGTGGCTTTTACCAGCATGCCTTCATACAATTCATCACTGATTATCTGTACATAATAATCGCTTTCCAGTCCAAGTGTTACAGAAACCTTGGTTTCATTGCCTTCCTCGTCCACCTGGGTTACATAGCTGTTTCCATCAGAATCTGTTTTGACACAATCATAAGCAACTGCGAAAGCCCCATCCACAGATTCTAAAATAACAGATGCCTTTGCTGTCATACCTACTCGCAGTCTTTCGTCTGTATCATCCAAAGTGATTTTCACCTCGTAGCTTGTGGATGAGCTGCTTGAAGAGCTGCCTGACGAGCCAGATGAGCTTCCCCCTGAATTAGATGAGCTTGAAGTAGACGTTGTGGAATCAGATGTAACAGCCACATAGCTTACTGTTCCTGTAAACTCCTCATCATCTGTTGCATCAAATTTAATCACTGCTGACAGGCCTTCGGTGATTGAGGCAATATCATATTCATCCACTGTGGCCTCCACTACAAAGGAGTCTGTGTTTGCTATGGTAAATACGGTATTACCCTGGGTGTAGTTATTGCCCTCTGAAACATTTATAGCTGTGATATAACCTGAAAATGGTGCTATTACCTGAGTGCCAGACTGACTTTCAGTTACTGATTCGTACTCATCACTTTTTGTATAAGTGCTATCGTATTCCTGTTGGAGCTCAGCCAGTTCGTAATTATACTGTGCCTCCTCTATCTGCTCTTGAAGGTCTTCTATTTCATCTTCAAGAGACTCTATCTCATCCTGCTTTGCCTCATAGCTGTCTATGTCAAAACCATATAGGGATTTTACTATGGAAGACTGCTCTGTATATCTGGATTTAGCATCTGCATCATAGGAATATTTAAGATAGTTATTATACGCATCTACCAAATCATCATAGTAAATCTTATTATCCTCCAGCCACTGCTGTATTTCTGCTATATCCTCCTGCTTTTCAACTATCTGAGCTTCATAATCTTCTATATCGTCTAAATAATCCTGAAGCTCCTTGGCATTTTTCTTGTCAGAAATATTGTATTTAGCATTCAGTTCAGCAAGCTTTGTTGCATAATCGTCTGAATCAAATTCTACAACAACAGTGCCTGCTTCCACATAATCACCTACCTCATAGTAAACATTTGCTACTTCAGTACCTGTAGCAACTGTGGATGTCACACTTTGAGACTGGCCAGCTGCAAGGGTTCCAGTGACACTAATTGAAGACTGCAAATCCATCACCTCTACTGCTGTAGTCAGTGTGGTAGCTTCCTCCTCTTTATCCGGTTGTGCTTTTGCTAAAACCTTTCTACCAAAAATAATCAGAGCAATTATGACTCCAATTAGAATAATCAGCAGTAGCACATGCTTTTTTATAAAACTGCCTATCCTCCCCAAAAAATTCTTTACTTTGCCTTTCTTCTTAGGCTCTTGTGATTCCTCCTTGGACATAAAAAATTCCTCCTATAGTATGTAAGTCTTTTCTTTTTTGACTTTACATACTATAAGAGGATTAAAAATCAAAGTAAACAGAATCCACATAGGATTCAGAATTTTTCAGATTCCCGTCACATTCAGGCTTTACTCATAGCGCAATGCATCTATTGGATTTAGTTTTGCTGCCTTGTTGGCTGGATAGTATCCAAAGAATACTCCAATCGCCATAGAAAATCCTACGGCAATGACAATACTTTGAACGGATATCGCTGCCTGATATCCCATCAGCTTTACTGCAACCATTCCAAGTGCAACACCTAAGCCAATTCCTATGATTCCGCCGATAAGACATATTACCACAGACTCAGTGATGAACTGCAATCTAATGGAGCTATTGGTAGCACCTAAGGCTTTTCTTGTACCTATTTCCTTTGTTCTTTCTGTGATAGAAACAAGCATAATATTCATAACGCCTATTCCACCTACCACCAGGGAAATTCCAGCTATAACTGAAAGTGCCAGCTGGATAGTGCCTATCATGGAATTCATGGAATCCATCATTGATGTCATGGATATTACCATCACCTCGTAGGCATCATTTCTTGAATAAAAATTGATATTAAAATAATCTCTGACAGTATTAGCAAAGCTGTCATTATTAGTTTCTATGGATGTAACAAGTGTCAGTCTGCTGTAGCCTTTATTCTGAGTATGGTTATCAATCCTGGCAGTTTTAAAGGGAACATATACATTCGTAGTAGGATTGTCAGATACACCAAAGGAAAACTGGTCTGCCACATATTTATAAATACCTACAATATAATATTTATAGAATTGTCCATTTACAGATACTTCTATTTCCTGTCCTAGTGCAGCATCATTGTCGCCCTTGTACATACGCTCCACAAACTTATCAGAAACCATACACACTCTTTTAGCTTCCAGATAATCTGTGTTTAGAAAGCTTCTGCCACCTAGCATTTCCAGATTACTAAATTCTATGTTGTCCCTGTTAAAGCCTGTTATCTGCACGTTTGCATTTTTACTTCCATCAGTTACAGTGCCAGGATTTCCTACGGCTTCAGTAAGCAGAACATATTTAATATCATCCTGGTACTTTTCCCTAAAGGAAACCAGCATATCATGACTGATTAAATCATCATCTGACATTTCTCTGATATAGCCTCTTCCGAAGCTCATACCTGAAGAGGTAGTTTCCTCATCCAGAGATTTTTGTGTCACACCCACTTCCAGGTTATTGGCACCCAGCTCCTGCATGGTGGTATTGACAATCACTGTAATAGAATTACCAACTGTCATAATACCTATAACAGATGCAATGCCTATAATAATTCCAAGCATTGTAAGCAGGGAACGCATGATATTGGCTCGAAGTCCAGCCAAAGCAACGAGGATATTTTCCGTAATAAGCATCACTCTACCTCCTTTGCTTTAGGATTCCAGTTTCCAGCAGACTCACCTATTATATCTCCATCCTTTAGGGTGATGATTCGCTGAGTTTCCTGAGACAGTTCTGGTGAGTGGGTAATAAGCACGATAGTCTTTCCCTGCTCTTCGTGAAGCTTATGGAAAATATCCATAATCATTCGTCCTGTCGCTGAATCAAGAGCACCAGTAGGCTCATCCGCCAGTATTATGGCTGGATCATTTGCCATAGCCCTGGCTATTGCCACACGCTGCTTTTGTCCACCAGACAATTCATCCGGTTTATGAAGCATTCTAGGCGTCATATCCACCTGCTCCAATAGCATCTTAGCTCGTTCTGTTCTCTCTGAACGTCCCATTCCAGCATACATCATGGGCAATTCCACATTTTTTAGTGCTGTTGTACGGGCAATCAGATTGTAGGTTTGAAAAACAAATCCTATTTTTTTATTTCTAAGTGCCGAAAGTTCGCTGTCTTTTGCCTTCTCTATATCCACTCCATCTAAGGTGTATTCTCCAGATGTGGGTCTGTCTAAAGCTCCTATGATATTCATCAAGGTGGATTTACCAGAACCTGACTGTCCAACTATAGATACAAACTCACCCTTGTTCACAACAAAATTCAGGCCATGGAGCACCTCAAATTCGTTTGGAGTTCCAATAAAAAAGCTTTTATGGATATCTCGAAGGTCTAACATAATATTTGAATCTTCCAATGTGTTCTCCTTAATATCCATTAATACATGTACATGTAATCCATAATATCTGTACTTGGAGCATCATTTACAACGGCTTCTACAGTCATTCCTTCCTGCAAGCCCTCGCCCTTGATTTCTACGTAGTAGTCGCTTTCAAGCCCCTTAGTTACAGATATATTATTTTTCGTTCCGTCATCCTTTATTTCTGTAATGAAATAGTTGTCTTCCTCGTCCTGCTGCAAGCAATCATAAGGAACAGCCCACGCATCCTTTGTGGAATTTAAAATTACACTTGCCTTTGCTGTCATGCCCACTCTAAGTCTGTCATCAGTCTCATCCAGCTTTATTTTGATTTTGTAAGCTGCCGCTGATGAACTGGTAGATGCTGCTGTGCTGCCAAAGCCTGCTGCAGCAGTAGAACTTTTAGCAGAAGAAACTGTGGATTCAGATGCAACAGAAACAAATGTTACCTGTCCGTCAAATTCCTCATCTCCAGTTGCTTCGAATTTGATAACTGCCGGCAAATCTTCTTTTATATTGGCAATATCATACTCGTTGACAGTAGCTTCAACTACAAATTCACTGGTATCTGCAATGGTAAATACAGTATTTCCCTGAGAGTAATTGTTGCCCTCTTCAACATTCATAGTGATGATATAGCCTGAGATAGGTGCTGAAACCTGAGTCTTTTCCATGCTCTCGTATACATCATCTTTGGCATCTACTCTAGTATAAGTTTCATCATATTTCTGCTGTAGCTGTGCCACTTCTATATTCAGCTGATAAGAAGCAATTGTATTCTGATATGTTATTATCGAATCCTGTAAAGATTCTACTTCCTTTTGTTTAGCCTCATAGCCTTCGATAGTAACACCATACATTGTGCTACATATTGTCTGTTCGCTTTCCCATCTGGCTTTCACATCATCATAATTTGGATGCAACAAATAAGCGTCCTTGGCATCTTTTAGATTCAAATAGTATTTTTCATTCTCAGCCAACCATTTCTGGTCATCTTCAATGGTTTTCTGTGCATCATCAATTTTTTTCTGAGTGTCAGCTATACTATTTTGAGTATCCTGTATGCTCTGAGTGCTCTTTTTGTCCTCTAAGTTATACTTGGCATTCAGTTCTGCAATTTTTCTATTGTAATCGTCACCATCAAATTCAACTACAACTGTGCCTGCCTCTACATAGTCACCTTCCTTGTAGTTTACCTTTGATACTTTTATTCCAGTAACACCTGTGCCACCAATTGTGGAAGTAACTGTGGCTGTATCTGTGGCTGAAAGAGTTCCTGTCACACTAACAGACTGCTGCAAATCCATTTTTTCCACATTAGCTGTAACAGGTTTATTCGCTTCTGCCTCAATAGCCTCCCTTGCCTTTTGAGCTCTATAACGAAGCACTAGAACCACTGCAATGATAATCACTACAACAATAAGAGGTTTAAGGTGCTTTTTCAGAAAGCCCCCAACTTTTTTCAAAGCGTTCAATTATTCATCCTCCATAAAATAAATACTTTTTCATATCTTTTGTTAGTTTATGTGTATTCGATTGGCTTGTAAATAAATATCCATCATTTTTTACAAAAATTTTATAATTCTGTGTATTAAATGAACGAAGCCCAAAAGTCCACTGCTCTTTCCAGCCAGCCCTCAGCCTTTGTATGAATTCCCAGACCAATTCCATGGGGCACACCAAAATATTTTTCATATATATGTTTTATGCCATTTTTCTTTAAAGCTGCATCAAATACGTCAGCGTGTCGACTGGCTGGAACTAACACATCCCAAGAGCCTGAATACATAAAGGTAGGTGGATAATCCTCTTTTATGTATTTTTGAACATCTAAAAGCTCTCTTCCTTTTCTCATATGTCTCACGCCAAACATATAAAAGCTGCCTCGATTACTAAGCCATATTCCCATTAAACCAATCCATATATTCCAATATGGGTGATGCAGCCAGTCATTTACACAGGTCCAAGGGTAGCCCAAAATAACAGCTCCAGGCTTTGGCAAATCATAATCCAAATATCCATGACTGTCACTGGCAAATATACCTGCTAAATTTCCACCAGCAGAAAAGCCTATCAAGGCATACTTATCCATCTCCACATTAAATTTTTCCAGATTATCCTGAATCAATCTAAGTGCAACGCCTAAATCCTCCATTGGAGCGAATGGTTCACAGTCTCTACCTGCTCTGTATTCTAACACGAAAGCATTCACACCCATTCTGTTAAGTGCTGCTGCAACAGGATACCCCTCCTGCTTTGTACACAAATGGGCATAGCCCCCTCCTGGCAAAATCATAGCAAAGCGTTTGCTTTTTGGAGTATCTGCTGGAAAAAACATCAGTTTTACGTCTCTTTTATGCTTGTCCCTTCCCATTTCCTCCATGGAATACACAGGAAACTGCATCAGACGACCTGTAGCCTGCAGTGCTTTTACTCTGGCTCTGCCACCCTTCCTGTCATTAGATTTATGTTCGATATAATACATACGTGCAATGGAATAGACTGTAAAAAGGAATGTAAAAATCAGATAGGCAATCAGCAATGTCCTTATGGTCTCCCCAATTCCGTTTGCAAATAAATATATATTTCTCATGGTCTTCCTCCGAATGTCAAAAGTCTTTATACATCATAGCATAAAAACACCCCGTAGGCATCAAGCTCTGATAATTCTTATGCGAGGCGTGCTGCCGAGCAAAGAATTCATCAGGCTTGTGGCCGTAACGGGGTGTTACTCAACCTAAAAATTATTTAATTATCTGTGCTTAAAAGCAACTTTGATGCGCTGCTTTAATCCGTTAGGAAGCACGTATTTAAGCTTGTCCTCAGATGGAGTCATCTTAGAGCACTCTGGATGCTCGCGGTAAAGCTTGATTGCGTCGAATTCGCACTTGGTTGTACATACACCACAACCGATACACTTATTCTCATCAACAACTGAAGCACCGCACTTGAGACATCTAGCTGTCTCAACCTTGATCTGCTCCTCTGTAAGCTCAACAGTCTTGTCGCGGAATGTAAGCTCTCCGTCAACTGTTGTCTTAGATACGCCAGGAATCTGACGTGGGCTGTGATCGTAATCGCCAATCTTAAGGTTCTCTTTGTCAAGCTCAATGAAATCACGACGGTTACGTCCGATTGTAAGTGAGCTGTGTGGCTGTACGAAACGGTGAATTGAGATAGCGCCCTCACGACCTGCTGCGATAGCATCGATAGCAAAACGTGGGCCTGTGTACATATCACCACCAACGAAGATATCTGGCTCGTCTGTCTGGTATGTAAGAGCATCAGCCTTAGGGCCTCTGTCGATAACGACCTTAGAACCCTTGAAGAGATCTCCGTATACGCTACGCTGTCCTACTGAGAAGATAACGTGCTTACACTCTACAGTGATTGTGTCATTCTCATCGTACTGTGGAGAGAATCTACCTGTCTCGTCCTTAACACGAGTACACTTCTTAAGAACGATTCCCTTAACAGCACCTGCCTCATCAACGAGAACCTCCTTTGGTCCCCATCCGCAGTTAAGCTCAACGCCCTCTGCCTCAACGATTTCGATTTCCTCTGGAGATGCAGGCATGATATCTCTGCTCTCAAGACAGAACATAGAAACCTTTTCGTTTCCAACACGTCTAGCTGAACGAGCAACGTCGATAGCAACGTTACCACCACCGATAACAACAAGGTCACCCTTGATATCGTAAGCTTCGTTCTCTGAGC
>CAMNPQ010000094.1 GCA_946548305.1 uncultured Pseudobutyrivibrio sp. | reverse complement strand
GAAAAAATGCATCTAATGTAGGAATAAGCATGTATTTAGATTCTTGTAATGGATTTTTAGTAGAAGAAGAAGTTAATAATTTAAAAAAATTAGATAATCCATCTAAACCTTTTACTGTAATAATGGGTGGAAAAAAAGTGTCTGATAAAATTAAATTAATTGAAAATTTTATTACTAAGGTAGATTATTTATTAGTTGGCGGTGCTATGGTATATACTTTCTTAAAAGCTGAAGGAAAAGAAATAGGTAATTCTTTTTTAGAAGAAGAATATATAGATTATTGCAAAAAATTACTTAATGATTATAAAGAAAAAATTATCTTAATAAGTGATAATTATATAGAACATAATAAGTGCATTAGTATTGATGATATGGATGAAAGCTCTACCGGATTTGATATAGGTGTTAATAGTGTAAATAAATTTAAGGAAATAATTGATAAATCAAAAACAATATTCTTTAATGGATCTTTAGGATTTGTTGAAGGTGGATATACTTATGGAACTAAAAATGTTTTAGAAGCATTAAATAAAGATAATAAGTTAGTAATTATTGGTGGAGGGGATACAGTATCTGCTTGTAATGAATTATTAGATGAAAATAATTTTATAATATCTATTGGAGGAGGAGCTTCACTAGAATATTTACAAGGAAATAAATGCTGCCAAGCTGCCTCTATTAGTCCCCATAATCCTATGAGAATAGAAAAGCTTAGGATTGCAGCGTGTGCAGTAATTCGTAATTTCGATATGCTCCTCAGGGATGCCAGCTTCAAGAAACACCAGCCGACAAGCCGCCCACAAATCCAGCATATATTTGTCGCTGTCATCTGGATTAAAGCTAGAAGGGCGAAGGAGTTCGGATTTGTGTGATTCTCCAAAAGCATCTATAAATTCATTGGCAACATCAGCACTCACTTCATAGCAATCCTTGCAGATACTAGGGGCGATTCCACATAAGATATCAGAAGGCTTGCAGCCGAAAGCCTCTTGCATCTTTTTAATTGTCACTTTTCCGATTTTACCCACAGTGCCTCGCCAACCTGAATGGGATAATGCCACAACGCCTTTTATAGGATCATAGAAGAATAGTGGCACGCAGTCTGCATAGAATGTCACCAGGGGCATATCCTTAACATTTGTTATCAGCCCGTCCACATTGTCGTATGGCAGAGGTTTTGTCAGTCCGTTTCCAGCATCTTTTTCATCAACAATGATTACGTTTGTAGTATGAGTCTGCTTTGATAAGCACATGCGCTCATAATTCATATCCAGCGCAGCTGCGATTCTGCGGTAGTTCTCATGCACATTTTCATCTGAATCACCTCGATTGAAGCCAAGGTTTAGGGAATCAAACACGCCTTTACTGACACCACCGATGCGGGTGGAAAAACCATGCTTCACTCCAGCTGATTTAAAAGAATCAAATGTTAAAAAGGATACTCCATTGCGGTTTTCTATGTTCATAAGCTACATAATCTCCTAAAAGCTATTGGCGTAAAAGCACTTCCAAATCTCTAACAGCAATATCATGATTCTTGTCCTTAGCGTGAACGGCATACAAGCCACATTCCCTGGCACCAATGACATTTCTTTCGGAATCATCAATAAATACGCATTCTTCAGGTTTTAGATTGTATTTTTCTATAATGCGTTCATATATTGCATGATCTGGCTTGATGAGTTTTTCTTCACATGAAAACACACCACCATCCAATAGAGGCAAAAAATCCATTTGCTTTGCGGCAAGCTTTCTTAAATGATATGACCAGTTTGAAAGATAAAGCAGCTGATAGCCACGAGATTTCAGTTCCCTAATCCAGTCCTTTGTAAAATCGTACTGCCACAGGGCATCACCACAGGTTTCCCAGAAATGAGTGATTTCCCTGGCAATGTCTGGCGCATTTTTGGCGAAGGATGCAAGCAATTCCTCATCAGAAAGCACACCTCGGTCTACCTCATCCCATTTATGCTCCCCAAATACGTTTTCTTTAATACGCTCTACCAGCTCCTCATCTCCATTGAATTCCTTCATCAAATAAGCGGTCCAATCGTAGCCAATTAGCACACCGCCTATATCAAAAATTATAGTTTTAATCATGTTGACCTCTTTCAAAATATAAAATCCATATGCTAGTCTAACAAAAACAAATTATAAACTCAAATAGAACGGCAGTATAAATTCAGTTAAATCCCCTTTTAATTTCTAGATTTTGTGGTATGATAGATAGCATAAAAATTCAACAAGCAAGAATATTTATACGAAAGAGAGAAAACAATATGAAAAAGAAGGTTATGGTACTGGCGTGCATGCTTTCAGCACTTTTTATAGGCTGTGGCAGCACGACTCAGACGAAGACTATTTCTTCAATCGACGATTTGGAAGGAGCAAAAATTGGTGTTCAGCTTGGCACTATCGGTGATATTTACGCCAGCGACTATGAGGGAGATGATGCTGGAACAAAGGTAGAGCGATATAACAAGAATGCCGATGCAGTGCAGGCTTTAAAGCAGGGAAAAATAGACTGTGTTATTGCAGATGAGCAGCCTGCCATCGCATGTGTAGAAAACGAAGGAGCACTTATCATTTTGAATGAACCCTTCACTTTGGAGGAATATGCTATTTGTATTGCCAAGGACAATGATGAGCTTTTAAATCAGGTCAATGGTGCCATAGATGAGCTGGTAGAAGAGGGCGTTTTAGATAGTATTATATCCAACTACATAGGAGATGATACAAAGGGCAAGTTCCCTTACGAATCACCTGAGGGGCTTACATATGAAAATGGTGAAATCGTAGTGGCAACAAACGCTACCTTTAAACCTTATGAGTACTACGAGAATGGTGAAATCGTAGGAATTGATATGGATATTATTCGTGCCATTGGTGACAAGCTTAATATGAGCATTAAAATTGAGGATATGGAATTTGATGCAATCATCAATGCTGTCAGCTCTCATAAGGCTGATGTGGGAATTGCAGGCATGACAAAGACTGAGGAAAGAGAAAAATCTATCAATTTCTCAAAATCTTATATTACCTCAAAGCAGGTAATCATTGTTAGGGATTCTTCAGTTGCAGAAAACAATCGGACATTTATAGAAAAGCTTCATACAAATTTCATTAGTCAGGACAGATATTCTTACCTTTTAAATGGTTTGAAAAACACCCTGATTATTGCCCTTTGTGCTGTTATTATAGGTGTAATGATTGGCTATTTTGTGGCAATTGTGCGTGTGTCCTATGATAAGACAGGTGCTCCTGTAATTTTAAATGCCATTTGTAAGCTATATCTTACAATAATCCGTGGCACTCCTATGATGGTTCAGCTTTTGATTATTTATTATGTGGTGTTCAAGTCAGTAAACGTATCAAAAGTACTTGTGGCGATAATCGCTTTTGCCATAAATTCAGGTGCCTATGTTGCAGAAGTAATGCGTGGTGGCATTATGTCCATCGATGCAGGGCAGATGGAGGCTGGACGAAGCCTGGGACTTTCCCACAGGCAGACAATGAACTCCATCATTTTGCCACAAGCTATAAAAAATGTTCTTCCTGCGTTGGCAAATGAGTTTATTATGCTTATCAAAGAGACATCAATCTGTGGATATATAGGTCTTACAGATTTAACCCGTGGCGGTGATATTATTCGAAGCCAGACCTACGAAGCATTTATTCCACTTGTGGCTGTAGCCTTAATATACTTGATTATTGTAGAGGTTCTTACTGTTCTTGTTGGAAAATGGGAAAAGAGCCTGCGTAAAACAGAAAGAAAGGCTGATTAAGGAGAATAATTATGAGCGAAGTGTTGATAAAAGTAGAAAATTTAACCAAATCCTTTGGGGATAATGTAGTCCTTAAAGATGTGAATATGCAGATTGAAAAGGGCGAGGTTATTGCAATAATCGGTCCATCTGGCTGTGGTAAATCCACATTTATACGTACCCTAAACCAGCTGGAAAAGGTTTCTGGTGGAACCATTTATCTAGATGGAGAGGACATTACAGCAAAGGGCGTAGATATTAATGATGTAAGACGTCGTGTGGGTATGGTGTTTCAGCATTTTAATCTGTTTCCACACCTTACTATTCAAAAGAATCTTACTTTAGCACCAGTAAAGCTAGCCCTTATGACAGAGGAAAAGGCAAATGAAAAGGCTGCAGAACTCTTAGAGCGAGTGGGACTTGCAGATAAAGCCAATGCATATCCAGACAGTCTTTCAGGTGGACAAAAGCAACGCATTGCTATAGCAAGAACACTTGCTATGAACCCAGAAGTTATTCTTTTTGATGAACCTACATCCGCCTTGGATCCAGAGATGGTTGGGGAAGTATTAAATCTTATGAAGGAGCTTGCTGATGATGGCATGACCATGGTGATTGTCACTCACGAAATGGGCTTTGCCAGGGAAGTGGCAGACAGAGTACTGTTTTTTGATGAGCAGGGAATCAAAGAAGAGGGAACACCAGAGGAAGTCTTCGGTTCACCAAAGTCCCAGAGATTAAAGGATTTTCTGTCAAAGGTACTGTAGTCTTTACAGGAAGTAATCTAAATGTTAGCCTGAATATAGAATAAACTAAAGGCATAACGAAGGAGCAGAATATGAATCATACAATTGAAAATGAAAAAATAAAGCTTACAGTGTCAGAGCATGGCGGAGAAATAAAGTCCTTAATTCGTAAATACGATAATACTGAACTGATGTGGCAGGCTGACAGCGCATATTGGGGAAGAACATCCCCTGTGCTTTTTCCAGTAGTAGGCAGTTACTATCAAAAAAAATCTATATATGATGGCAAGGTTTATGAAATGGGACAGCATGGTTTCGCCAGAGATATGGATTTTGCACTTTTTGAAGAAAAAGCTGACAGGCTGAAATTTGTCTTAGAGTCAAACGATGAGACACATGAAAAATATCCATTTGATTTCAAGCTTTTTATCACATACATTTTGGAGGATGGTACTGTAAAGGCATGCTGGGATGTGGAAAATACAGACGGCAGAAAAATGTATTTTTCTATAGGTGCCCATCCAGCGTTTAATTGTAAGCTGGACAATGATTATCTCAAGTTTGGAAAAGGTAAAAAGCCAGTGAATGAAATAATTGCAAATGTAATAGCTTCTGATGGCAGCGGATGTCTTTCAAATGAAAGGGACACATATAAATTAGAGGATGGAATACTTAAAATGTCGGACGAGCTGTTTTCAAAGGATGCCCTTGTGATAGAAAAAGAACAGGCAGATGTAGTGACACTTTTAGATGAGAATAAAGAGCCTGTAGTAGCAGTCACCTGTCCTACGCCATTGTTTGGTGTATGGTCACCAGTGGGAAAGCATGCTCCATTTGTCTGCATAGAGCCTTGGTTTGGCAGATGTGATAGAGTGGGCTTTAATGGAAAACTGGAAGAAAGGGAATACTCAAATCAATTAGCCCCAGGTGCTATATTTTCCAGTGTTTACGAAATAACTGTATTCTAAAAAAAGCTGGTCACATTTTAGTGACCAGCATTTATTTTTAAAAATCTGCAATACACAATTAAGTGATAATCATCTTGCACGAATATCTAGGATTTCTCCTATATACATAGTGTGGAAATCATCTAAATGCTTTTCCGTATAATTCTTGTTTAAAATAGCTTCGTCTAAAATAGTGTTTTCTGTCATTGGTACCGCTGCTATTTTACGACAGAGAATTATGAAATTGGCATCATCAATATACGGAACCTTCATGGCATGCTCAACCTCAACACGGCACAGCTTTAGCTTATCTTCATTTCTTCCGCTCAACTGATCCAAAACCTTCATAAGCTGCACATTATTTTTTTCATTCATGTCGAAAAAGCATGCAGAAAAATACTGGCTTTTGTCTAAAAGCTCTTTGGTGTATCTGGTGTTTCGTAAGAAAGAGTAGAGGACATTTTTGCCCCAAAGATGCCCGACACCACCGTCGTGAGAAGAAGTGGCATTTACCTTGCCATCAGCTTCAGCGACAATTGCGATACCTTCATCAGCGATTTTTTTCATTGGATTCCATTCTAACATATTGATTGGGTAAGGTTGAAAGTTGTGCATATGAATTCTCCTCTATAAATTGTGTTGTTGAATAAATTTTAAATACTCGTGTTCTGGCAATGGAGTTGAAAAATAGTAACCTTGAATATAATCAACCCCCAGTTTTTTCATTTCATTAAATTCGTTTTCGTCTTCAATTCCCTCGGCGATGATTTCAATACCCAGAGAATGAGCCATATCAATAACAGTTTTTACTATTGCCTTGGCTCTGGTGTTTTTAAAATATTCATCCGACAGGTGCTTGTCCAGCTTTACAATATTTATAGGCAAATCAATGATGTAGTTTAGGTTTGAATTTCCAGAACCAAAATCATCCAGTGAAAAGCTCACACCATATTCCCTAAGCCTGTTCATATTGCTAAGAAGTGCCTCTTTGCTATTTAAAGAGCTGGTTTCTGTAATTTCCAGATTGATTAAAGATGAAGGTACATTATGCATCTTAAGCAATTCCACAAATCTGGAAACAAACACAGGACTTTCACCATGCTTTACGGAAAGATTCAGTTCCACTCTATCAACACCAAGTCGCTCTATTCTGTAGGTTTTAATAAAGGAAAGAGCCTTTTTGTAGATGCTATCTGAAAGAGGAATGATTCTACCGCTTTCTTCTACAATGGGAATGAAGGTGTCTGGATATATCAAAGTGCCATTGGCCAGCCTGATTCTCACAAGTGCTTCGGCTCCGGAAAATAGTCCAGAGGAAATACTGTAGATTGGCTGATAATAAACCTCAACACGTCCGTTTTCCATTGCTTCCACGACCATTTTTTCAACCTGCTTTTTCTCTCGTATTTGCTTCATTACCTTGTCATCCACAATGATTTCATTGCGAACAAAGGTGTCGTGATTGTTTGGAACAAAGCTTGATAAAACAAGCAGCAGCTCATCTGCATTCACAGCTATATTACTGTTTGGAATGATTGTATAGTATGGGTTGAGCAAGGTGACAGCATTTTCTATATCGGGATTGTCCTCCACAGATTGAAAATAGGTTGCGATTTTAAACTTCGTGCTCTCCATAAAGTCGGTGTTGTCAAATATCAGTAAAAAATATCCCTCAGCGGTATCAAACACTTTTGCATTTTTTATACTAAATAGAAATTCAGAAAGCATTTCTATTGTCTTTCTGAGCAATTTGTTTTCGGAGCTGGCCTCAGCAATGGTTCTAAAGGAAATCATCATTACCGAAAAGCTTTTTCTATGCTGGTACAGATAATCGAAATAATCTCTTATAACAGCCGAACTGAAATGGCCTGTTCGCCTTGAAATAGCACCTTGGGGATTTTCCAGTTCAAAATACATAATAAGTGCCCCAAGGCAGGCAGCAAAGCTGACTATAAGATATTTAGGTCTAAAATACTGTATAACCGCAGAAACACTCCAAATAGCCATCCAAAAGAGCAATACATTAATTTTTCGTGGCTTCATATGCTTCCGTAATATAATGGTGGAGACGATTATTGAGCTAATGTAGATAGCAATAAGCCCGTAGGTGTTCAGTGCAGCAGCTCCATAAGAATAGAGAGCTTCTCCATCATAATAAATCTGAAGTGGAAGATATAAAGTGACTGCAAGTCCTATTGCAAAAAATGCCTTATATAAATGCCCTAACATTTTTTCATGTCTGCTGCCGTAGGTAGCCACAATGTCAGAAACGGTATATCGTAAAGCACTAAAAGCTACCGCCTGTAGAGAGAGGAGGTAAAGCTTACATATGAAGGTTACGATAAATGCATTGTACCTTGATGAATTGACTATAAAATAGCAAGATGCAATGTCCAAAAGTACACAGCCTAAAATAACGTGTACTGTTGTTATAAAACGTCTTTCTGAACTAAGCCCCATAGTAGGCTGACGATTGAAAAAAAACAGGAGCATTGCGATTATGACAAGTCCGCATAATTGGGTAGAAATATTCATATCAAACCGTCCTGTTAATATATTAAAGGTTCTAAATGTAGAACATTTTAAGAAAAACTGTTTCTTGTGCTTCATATTATAGCATTGATTTTGTTATGATTCTTCGAAAACTCAGAAAGTTCAAAGAATGTTCAAATTCACCCGAAAATTTTGTGAAAAAATTTAGCAATTTAGTGTGTTAAAGTGTTGACTGAAAGAAATAAAAGGTACATAATTAATAAAAAATTATTCAAGTATAAAGAATAGATTAATTCGGAGGCTAGTGATGGAAATCAGATTTGAAAAAAGGGCTCAATTAAAAGAAAAACCAGACTGGAAAAATCTGGGATTTGGCAAGTATATGACAGATTATATGTTTGTATGCGACTGGGACAGGGAAGTTGGCTGGCATGATGCCAGAATAGTTCCAGAAGGTCCTATCGAACTTGACCCTGCTTGCATGACACTCCATTATGCACAGGAAACATTCGAAGGTATGAAGGCATATCGTCGTGAAGATGGCAAAATACAGCTTTTCAGACCAGAGATGAATGCAAAGAGAATGATTAATTCAAATGAACGTCTTTGTATGCCAGCTTTTCCTGTAGAGGATTTTGTAGAGGCAGTAAAAGCACTTGTTAAAACAGAAGAGGCATGGGTTCCATCTGAGAAGGATACATCACTTTACATAAGACCATTTATGTTTGCTACAGAGGCAGCTCTTGGTGTACACATGGCAAAATCATATAAATTCATGATTCTTTGCTGCCCGGTTGGCGCATATTATGCAACAGGTCTTGACCCGGTTAAGATTTTAGTAGAAAATGAGTTAGTACGTGCAGTTGCAGGTGGAACTGGCTTTACCAAATGCGGTGGCAACTATGCAGGCTCTATCGCAGGTCAGGTAAAGGCTGAGAAGCTTGGTTATTCTCAGGTACTATGGCTAGATGGAAACGAGAGAAAATATGTAGAGGAAGTTGGTACAATGAACATCATGTTCAAGATTGACGGTGAGATTTGGACAGCTCCTACAGTTGGAACAGTACTTCCAGGTGTTACAAGAGACTCTATGATTCATCTGCTTAGAGACTGGGGCTACAATGTTCGTGAGGAACGCCTTGCAATTGATGATCTTATGAAGGCAGGCCATGAAGGCAAGCTTGAGGAAGTCTTCGGTACAGGAACAGCAGCAGTCATCTCTCCAGTAGGAGAATTGAGATACAAGGATGACGTTGTTGTAATTAATGGAGGAAAAACAGGAGAGCTTACCCAAAAGCTTTATGACACTCTTACAGGTATTCAGTGGGGCAGGCTCCAGGATAAGTATGGATGGACACAGGTTATAGATTAAATTTTGAATTAGATATTAATAATGAGGATATGCAGGCGATGCAGGACGCCTTTTGCAAATCCAATGATTTATATCTTATATGTATTAGTAAAAGTCGTGGACAGATTACTTCCTTCTCAGGCTCTACGCCTGAGGAGGTTTTTGTTGACGCAAATTTTACCTCTGAGCTTAGACGTGAGATAATGGAATCCTTTTTGGATGGAAATGTTGAAAATATTATTGCGCGCTACGGCACAGAGGAATATCTTATGTACAGAGGTGTGGCAATCAGAGGCACCGATGGGCAGTTTCTTGGAGTTTGGTTGTGCTTTGGCATAGATAAAACTCTTATTCCTATAGAGAAAAAAATTCCAGAGGAAATGAGGCTCACCACCCAGGAAGCATTCGATAAATCAATATTTCTTATTGAGACTCTCACTAAATATTATTTTGCTGAAAAAGTTAAAAATCAGGCCTTGAGACAGCAGCTTCATGATGAAAAGGATATAGGTCATGAAATAGAATATAAGCTCAAAAAAAATGAGATTATGACTGATATTTTAC
>CAMNPQ010000093.1 GCA_946548305.1 uncultured Pseudobutyrivibrio sp. | reverse complement strand
AAGCCGTAATAGCTGGTGCAACCTATGGAAGAAATTCATTAAATGAAAGTATAATGGGAAATCAAGCCAGCAGAGGTTTTTGGGCTTAAAATTTAATATTGGTTATAGAAAAGAGATTCTTATCAAATGGAATCTCTTTTTTTAATGCAACAAAAGGGGTTTTGTTATCTATATTTTACAATAGATAGGGTGTTACAGCGAGTTTGGGTAGGTAATATCTTACAAAAAATAAAATTGTGGAAATAACCAAAAGAAAATATAGCGTGATTTGCTATGTACGATTTGCAGTTTGGCACATATACTTTGACCTCGAAAGGAGGTAAAAAATACGACAAATTTTGTGATTTGGAGCATCTTGACTGTCGCATCCCTATTTGATGCCAGATCATATCGTATTCCTAATCAATTAATCATCTTAGGATATATTGCAGGGCTGTTTATTAACCTGCAGGCATTTGGGATGATTGGAATTGTCAATTTTCTAGCAAAGGCAACCTGGCCAATACTTACTTTATCGCTGCTGTATATATGTGGTAAGCAAATAGGCTCAGGTGATATCAAACTATTCTCTGTCATGTCTACACTGGTGGGTGCAAAGCTGACAGTAGATGTGATGATAGCCTCAGTGATGCTTGCTGGTATAACAATTATAGCATTAAGCCTGTATGAAAGACAATTGTTAAGGCGACATCTTCATTATTCATTTTACATTACTCTGGCGTTTTTTTTACTTCAGTTTCGTGTAATAAGGTAATGGAGGTATAAATTATGAAAAATTTGGAGGTAGCTTTATGTGACTCCTGCGAAGAATACATACTTAGATTGGCATCTTTTCTTATGGATAAAATAGACGCAGGGATACACATATTTACTACAACAGAAAGCTTTTATTCAGATGAGGAAAGCTATGATATAGCTATCATGGCCGAGGAGTTTAAAGAGTTATCTGAATTTAGACCAAAGGGTCAGGTTAATCATAAATATTTTCTCAGTGAAACAAGAGAAAATCCTGAGCCGAATTTTATCTATAAGTATCAGTCAGCAACAGATATTTTGGATGAAATAAAAGAGTTTAGAACCAATTTGGGCGCTAGTATAAAATCTAATAAAAAATCTAAAATGGTGGGCATATACTCTCCCGTAGCCCACGAACTTCAAGTGCCGTTTGCAATGGCATTATCTCAAGTCTACAAGACAAATGGGTCTGTTCTGTTTATTGATCTGGAGGAGATTTCTATTTTGCCGAAATTTATAGGCAAATCCTGTGAACGGAATATCCTGGATCTTCTATTTGAAATAGATACTAACCTCAAAGAAAAACTCGATTTAAACCAATATATTAAAAGCTTTATGGGTATCGATTATGTAGAACCCTTCCAAAACCCAAATGAAATTGCGGAAATCCAAGAGGAAACGTGGATAAAGCTATTTAAAATGCTATCAAATGTGGATTATTCCACTGTGGTTATTCTCTTTGGCAGAACTATAAATGGTTTTAACAAATATTTGGAAAAACTAGATAAGCTGTACGTCTTAGGAAAACCAGGAGATTACTTTAAAAAGGGCCAGGAAATATTTCTTGATTACCTGGAAAGGGTAGGAACTGGTATTGAATCAGAAAACGTAATTTTGCCGATGTCAGCAGGGAACCTAAGTGGGGGCAAATATCAGTTTGAAGAGCTTTTACAGGGAAATCTGGGAACATTCGCAAGAAAATTGGTTAGTGAAAAAGGACAAGTTGCACAAAGAATATATGGATAATTTAGAAGAAGAAATAAGGGTCGAGATAATGGACGAACTCGATCTGTCAGTAGATATTTCTGATGATGAACTTTTGGTGCGCATAAAAGAAAAAATAATAAACAAGGGACGCTTGGTGCCTATTTCTTTAAAGGAGCGCAAAAAAATTGAAAGTCATGTGTTCAATTCATTAAGAAAGCTGGACGTTTTAGAAGACCTGCTTGGTGATGAAGAGATTACAGAAATAATGATAAATGGTCCAAACAATATATTTATTGAAAAAAACGGAAGAGTAATGCGCACAGATGAGACATTTTCTTCCGAAGAGAAATTAAATGACATTATTCAAAGCATTGTTGCAAACAGCAATAAACTGGTGAATGAGTCGAACCCTATTGTTGATACCAGACTAAAGGATGGCTCTAGAGTAAATATTGTTCTACCACCAGCCGCCGTCGATTACAGCATCATATCTATCAGAAAATTTCCAAAGGAACAAATGACAATGGAAAGGCTTAAATCTTTCGGTTCTATTTCTACAGAACAGGTTGAGCTATTAAAAAAGCTGGTAATCAGCGGATATAACATCTTTATTTCAGGTGGAACAGGAAGTGGGAAAACATCCTTTTTAAATGCCTTAGGAGAATTTATACCAAAGGATGAGCGAGTTATCACTATAGAGGATTCTGCTGAACTTCAATTAAAAAATGTGGAAAATATAGTGCGCCTTGAGGCAAGAAATGCAAATCTGGAAGGAAAAAATGAAATAACCATTAGAGATTTGCTGAAGTCCTCACTTAGAATGCGTCCAGATAGAATAATAGTTGGAGAATGCAGAGGGGCAGAGGCACTAGAGATGCTGCAAGCCTTTAATACTGGGCACGATGGCAGCTGTTCCACAGGACACAGCAATTCCTGTAAGGACATGCTATCAAGACTTGAAACAATGGTGCTCATGGGAGCAGAAATACCCTTGTCCGCAATCAGACAACAGATTGCTTCGGGCATAGATATAATTGTTCAATTGGGAAGGCTTAGAGATAAAAGCAGGAAATTACTGGAGATTGCTGAGGTAATGGGTATTGAAGGAAATGAAATTGTTTTGAATACTTTATATAAATTCAAAGAAAGGGAAGAAGTAGATGGAAGGATAATAGGTGAATGGGAAAAAATGGGAAATTTAAAAGGAACCGACAAGCTATATGCAAGAGGTCTTTCAATATAAAAATGTCTATCCCTTTTCTACAGGGATTAGGTTTATCCGCTTTAATAGCATTTCTCTTTTACAAATCTGTTTATGGCATATTAATTGGAATTGTTGTGGTCCCCTTTTGGGTCAGACTGAGCATAAAGGAACAGGAAAACAAACGTCATGCCAATCTACTCCTGGAATTTAAAGAGTATATGATGCTGATAGTGGCAAGCTTACAGACAGGCTATTCCTTAGAAAGAGCCATAAAACAGTCTGAGGTTGAACTGAAAAAGCTTTATTCAAATGACTCTGTTTTACTGCCATTTGTTCATATTATGAATCAAAAGCTGGCAATGAATGTTCAATTGGAAAAAGCATTTTTGGAATTTGCCCAGGCTATTAATTTGGAGGAAGCACAAAGCCTGGCTGAAATAATATCCTTTGCAAAAAGAAGTGGTGGTGATTATGGAAAAAATATAAAAGAGACTGCCCTGAAAATCGAAGGAAATCTTGCTGTTAGACAGGAGATTGAAACCATTACCACTGAGAAAAGACTGGAGCTAAAGGTAATGTGTGTTATGCCACTTGGAATACTGGCTTATATAACAATCACATCAAGCTCCTTCATAGCTCCACTTTATGGAAATATCCTGGGGGTAAGTCTAATGACAGTATGTCTTTTTGTGTATGGCATTCTAATAGTGCTTGGAAGGAGAATAATTGAAATCAACGTATAAAAAAATCGTATTAGTGTGCCTTGTAATGGGTTTCGCCCTCCTTATTCATGATTATTATGACAGCAAAATCAATTTTGATGGAACACTAAAAAGAAATGAAGTGGGCAAAGGGGATATTACTGAACAGCTAGAGCTGGAATATTTGGGACAATCTAAAGAAATGCCTGTTGAAGTAAAAGAGCGAGGCTTATCTGATGATGAGCTAGAAGCCATGTTCAACCAGGCTATAGATGAAATAGATAAATCCTATTTAGGAAAGAACGATTCACCAGGAAATGTTATCTATGACCTGGATTTAAAGGACACCTATTGCAATGGTCTGATATCAGCCTACTTTAAATTTGATAAATATGGTTTGATTTCATCAGATGGCAAATTAAATGAAGAAAACATTCCCATAAACGGGGATGTGGTAAATGTAACTGCCGAGCTATCCTATGGCGAGGAAACGCAAATCTATGGATTTCCTGTGGTGGTTTTTAGGCCAGGTCTTGATACAGAAGAAGGACAGCTAAGTGCCATAAAACAAGCCATCAACGAGGCTGATGAATCAACAAAAAGTGACGAAACACTGCAATTGCCAGGGCAAGTAGGGGATATGACTCTAAAATGGCATAAAAAATTGGATTTTAGGGGATTAGAGATTATTATTCTTGGAATTGCAGCAGTAGCAGCTCTTAGTATTGGTGAAAAAAGAGATGCAAAGCTAAAAGAAAAACAGCTCTTAGATGAAAAGGAGAGGGACTATCCAATGATAGTCAGTGAACTATCAATACTTTTAGGGGCTGGGATGAGCTTTAGAAAGGCTCTGGAGCGCATAGTTTCAAAATATGCCATAAAGAAAAAAGATGGTCTCATAAGACCTGGCTATGAGGATATGATGCATACATACAGAAAAATGGTGGATGGAATGGGTGAAATAGCCGCTTTAGAGGATTTGGGACAAAACAGTAGCAGCAAGGACTACAGAAAGCTTGCCATGATGCTTGTGCAGAATCTGAAAAAGGGTTCTAAGGATTTATTGCAATCCTTAGAAAAAGAAGAAGCCTATGCCTTTGAAATGAGAAAACAAAGAGCCATCAGAGCAGGTGAGGAGGCATCAACAAAGCTGCTAATACCAATGGCTGGAATGCTATTCATAGTAATAGTAATTCTTGTAGTACCTGCGTTAATGCAATTTAAAATAAGTTAAAAATGGAAAGGATTAAAAATGAAATATTTAATGATTAAACAAAAGATAAAAGATTTTATTGTAGAGGAAGATGGAATTGGAACAGTAGAAATGATTTTGATCTTGGTTGTTTTGATTGGTTTGGTGCTTATTTTTAAGGAGCAGCTTACATCTTTGGTAAACAGCATATTTAAAACTATTAATTCACAAGCTGGGAAGGTTTAATGCTAAAAAAGGTAAAGGGTAGTCTAACCATATTTTTTTCACTTGTAATGGTATCGGTCATGACTTTGATATTTACCATGGCAGAATGTATCCGACTATATGAGCTTCATGATTTTGCAAGTGAATATACTGATATGGCTGTGGAAAGCGCATTTTCGGAATACAATCCATTTCTTTGGAAGAACTACAGGATATTGGCTCTGGATTTAGGGTATGGCTCTGATTCAGTAGGAACATCCATATTGGAACAAAAAATAATGGACTATTGCAGATACAATTCAAATATTGATTATGGCTTTAATTACGCAAGGCTTATGCCAAATCAATGTGTAACAAACAGCTACTGCCTTCTCACAGATAAAAGTGGTCAGGGGGTAGTGATGCTTGGTACTAAGGCGGCAAAGGATGGTATGGCTACCCAGATAATAGACACAGTACAAAATAACATAAATGATGTTAATGCTATAGAGAAGGTGTCAGTGGTGGAAAAGGCAAAAAATGGTAAAGATGCCTTGGATGATGCAAAGACAAAGCTAAACAACGACAAGCAGGCTGCAGCAGATGATGACGACCCTAATACAAATCCAGAGGATTATCCAAGTCCTGGCGAGGTGGAGGACAACCCACTTGATGCATTCGGGGTGGTAAAGGAAGCAATTTCAAATGGGATATTATCTACAGTTATTGAAGCGGATACAATCCCTGACAATAGGATAGATATTAACAATCTGCCATCCCATAGAAGCCTGATTGAGGGAACAAATGAAATGATAGCTACTGATTCCATTGCAAATAAGGCTTTATTTATAGATTATTTGCTGACAACCTACAGCTATTATGGGATGGATAAACAACATGGGGGAATGACCTATGAACTGGAATATCTTATTTCAGGTAAGGAGACTGATGCCCAGTGTTTGGCAGCAGTGGTTGAAGAATTACTCCTTATAAGGGAATCTGCTAATTACGCGACTATACTTTTAAATCCCTCATTGCTGGCACAGGCTGCAGCAATTGCGGAGGTTTTGGCTGGGTTTACCATGAATCCTGTAATAATTGAGGCAGTGAAATACGCGATTGTAGCTGCATGGGCTTATATTGAAAGCACACTGGATATTCGTCTACTGTTGTCAGGAGGAAAAGTAGCCCTTGTGAAAGGTTTGGATGAATGGACTTCAGATGTGTGGCATCTTTCATCATTTCTAAATGTAAATTCAAAAGCAAAAGAATCAAGTCTTGGAATTGGATATAAGGAATATCTAATAGGATTTCTTGCTGCAAAAAGCATAGATACCTTGGGCATCAGAGCCTGTGATGTGATGGAAACGGCATTGCATTCAACAGATGATTACAAGAATACAAGATGCGACAACCTGGTATATGCGGCAGATATTGAAATGGGCTTCTATGGAAACGAAATGTTTCTATCTATTTTCAAACAGGATAATACAATCGACGGCTATGAATTAAAAAAGGTCAAATCAATAAGCTACTAAAGGAAAGGAGGTATAAATAGGTGTCTCTTTTAAGAAAAGTTTACTCCCCACGTCCCGTTGCACCGGACGATAACTTTCACAAAATGATAACTATAAACAGTTTTAAAACGTCTGCACTTCATAGAAAAGAACATTTTAAGGAGATGCCTATTTATGTCTCCTTGAAAAAAGGTAGCTATACAATTGAGGCGGCTATTATATTGCCGCTTTTCATAACACTTATGGCATTTGGAATATTAACGTTTAGAGTGCTACAGGTGGAGTCGGGGATGCAGCGTTCTATTGATTATGCAAGCAGAACTATGGCTGTATCCTTAGGAAATGTTTCTAACACAGGTAGCTCAGATAAGGATGTAGAAACAGAAAACCAGGATGCCACTTTATCTGGGGAGCTGTCTGAGGCAGCTCTTTTAGCCTCCACGATAGCCCTAGCAGGTTATGAGGTGGCGAAAAATAATGTTCCACTTGAGTTTGTGGATGGTGGGGCAGCTGGAATAAATTTTTTAGAAAGCACTGCAAGTGGAAACTACATAGATTTGAAAATCAGCTATAGGATTTCATTTAAAGTGGGACTTTTAGGAGATTTTAAATTTGATGTAGACCAGAGAGCCAGAAACAGAAAATGGGTAGGGTACGATAAGGCAGAAAATCAAACAGATGGTACATTTGTGTATGTCACTGACCATGGAGAGGTATACCACACCAATTATTATTGCACTTATTTGAATCCCTCAGTTAGAAGAGTGGCAAAGGAAGAAATAGGCTCAGAAAGAAACAAGGGAGGAGCTATTTACTATCAGTGCTTGAGGTGCAAGTATTCAAAACAGGGAGGCTTTTTATATATAACAGATTATGGAACAGCCTATCACAATGACCCAGGCTGCACAGAGATTAAGCACAATATAAAAAAAGTACCATTAGAAAGCGTTGAAGATGCCATGAGACCTTGCAGTAAATGCTCTGGTGGGCAGGCTCATTGATATAAGGAGAGATTATGGAAGCATTTGGATTAGTTTGTTTATTTGGAATAACCACATTTGATGATATTAGAACCAGGGAAATAAGGCTACTTGAGATATTGGCATTTGCCATTTTAGGTGTAGCCTACAACATTTTCTTTCATCCTAACAGTTTTTTAAGCATAGCAGGGGGTGTAATGGTTGGAATGTTGGTTTTATTATTCAGCATTGTATCAAAGGAAAAAATAGGAAGAGGAGATGCCTATATCATAATGGTGGCAGGGTTATTTCTGGGGTTTGAAGAAACTCTTTTGTTACTTTGGATCAGCTCGATACTGGCAGCATTAATTGGAATATTTTTGCTAAAAAAATATGGTGATGCTATGGATAAAGAATTGCCTTTTGTTCCATTTTTGCTTTTGGGATATCTAACCATGTTTATTTCTAGTTCAGTGGGAGGTTTTCTATGAAGGTGAAGGGCAGCTATACGGTGGAAGCAGCCATTGTTATAAGCTTTTGTTTTATAGTTTTTGGAATGGCAGTTGGATTAGCCTATGAGGTTTTTAAACTGGTTTTAGAGTATGTGGAGCATAAAGAGGGCAGCTTTGATGCTGTGTCTTTATTTAGATTAAAGGAAGGAGTAATGGGCATCGTTCATGCCATCAAAAATTAAAATGGATATTAATGATATAACCTACGAAAGAAAACATAATGAAAGCTATATGGTGGTGGAGGGGAAACTACTTCCTGATTCATACGAAACAAAAATGATAAATGAAAACGATATTAATGCCCTGCTTGAAATGACTACATTGTCCATTGACGGAGTGAATAAAATCTCCTACAGGATAAGTCGTAAGGAGACATTGGAGGATTTTGTTGAGTCCAATGATTTAGACAAGGAAAATCTGGCAAGGCTGATTATCAACATAAAAATAGCCTTGGACACATTAAACAATTATTTGATTGATGAAAGGCATATATGGCTTTCAAAGGAAACAGTATATCTCAATAAAGGGGGAGAAAACTATCATGTAACACTATGCTATCTTCCAATAGAACATGAAAGCATTCAGAGTCAGTTTAGAGACATAATGGAATTCTTTTTATCAAAGCTGACTATAAAAGATAGAGAGGAATCCAAGCAGGTATATGAAGCCTATGACATCTGTTTGAAGGAGGACTACACCTTAGATGAAGTGATTGAGTGCTTGCAGCAGACAGAAGACACAAGGGATGAAATATATGTGGAAAAGGTTGTCCTTGAGGATGAAGGTGGGGAGGAAAGCTATGTAGAGGAAATAGATGAACAAGAGGAATATTTTGCCGAGTACAAGGATAAAGCCAAGCCCAAGGAAGGACTTTTTAGCAGATTTTTTAAAAGAACAAAGAATTTTGTTTCACAGATGAATTTTGAGGACAGTCCTGCAGATAAGGAAACAGAGGATTTTATTATAGAGCCTGATTATGAGCTTGAAGAAAAGACGGTTTTGCTGACCGATACAAAGCCTGTGGGAAGGCTGGTGTACGACGGGGTAAATAATGAAGATGATTTTATCATAACAAAGGACACCTTTCGCATAGGCTCTGGTAAAAACAATGACGCAGTTATAAAAAACAAAACTGTAAGTGGAAGCCATGCGAAAATAACCAAGACAGGAAATGATTTTTACATAATGGATTCCAATTCCACAAATGGCAGTTTTCTAAATAATCTCCAGCTTGTATATAGAAAGCCATACAAACTTCGCCCAATGGATAAAATACAATTTGCAACAGAAGCCTATATTTTTTATTAGGATTCAGCTATTTATTGAGAACTCCTATATTTTCTGCTAAAATAGAAAAGGTTTTGATTTATGAGATAAAACTTAAGACTTTTTGCGGGGAAACCCTAGATTAGGAGATTATTAAAATGAGTATTATTGATAAAGTGTTTGGTACACATTCCCAGCGTGAGCTTAAACGTATTAAGCCTATCGTAGATAAAATAGAATCTCTTAGACCTGACATGCAGGCACTCACAGATGAACAGCTTAGAGGAAAGACAACAGAATTCAAGGAGCGTCTTGCAAAAGGAGAGACATTAGATGACATACTGCCAGAGGCCTATGCGGTTGTCCGTGAAGCTGGCAAGCGTGCCCTTGGCATGGAGCATTTTAGAGTTCAGTTAATAGGTGGTGTTATTCTTCATCAGGGACGTATCGCAGAAATGCGTACTGGTGAAGGAAAGACACTTGTTTCCACACTTCCAGCATATCTTAATGCACTTGAGGGTAAGGGTGTTCACATCGTTACAGTAAACGATTACCTTGCTAAGCGTGATGCTGAGTGGATGGGTGAGGTTCA
>CAMNPQ010000092.1 GCA_946548305.1 uncultured Pseudobutyrivibrio sp. | reverse complement strand
TACTGAGTATCGTCAAAAAATGAAAGGTACTGCTCAAAAGGAGACTCCAATTGATGAAGATATCAAACAAAAGATTCAGATGGAGTACAAAAAAAATGTTGAATCAAAGCAGTCAGACTTAAGGGTAGAAGCTGAAATAGATGTGCATGAAAGCACTGATATTATCAGAAACTGGAATAAGCTTGTGAATGTGGGGTTTATCCACGATATTTTAAAAGCCAACAATCAATATCATATTCAGTATCTTGCAAAAGAATTAAACATATATTATGCAAGAATCTGGATGGTATTTAATAGTAAAACCATGGTTTCTGATGGAAAGACTATCGGAGATTACAATTTTGATATGATTTTTGAGGCCTTGGATTTTTTGGTGGATAATAACATAAAGCCATGGCTGGATTTTACCAATCGCCCTTATGCCAATGTGACTAATCCAGCAGAATCTGAATGGTTTGAAGATATTCGCATAATATATAAAGACAAAAGAGTGTGGGAAGAGCTATACCGTACCTTCTTCAAGCTTTTGGTTAGAAGATATGGGGAAAAGGAAGTGGAGACCTGGAGATTTGAGATAGGTTTAGAGGGCTTCCATGATGATTATGACGAATTTTACATCTCAGATGGTCACGATTTCATAGATGTGTACACATTTATAGCAAAAGCTATAAAGGAGATGGTGCCGAAGGCTCAGGTAGGTTATGCTCAGGGGGCAGCTATTGACTATCCAATGGACTTAGAGCCTATATTAAAAAAGCTTATGTGCTGCGAATATCCACCTGATTTTATATCGGCTATTTTGTTCCCTTATGTGCCAAAGCATGTTAAAACATTGAATGGAGAAAAGGCTCAGTTTGTCCGTGCAAAGGATAGGGATTTTGATGGTACAGAGATAAATCGTATATACGATATGTATGATAAGCTGGGTATACCTAGGGAAAAGCTTTCCATAAGTGAATGGAATCTAACCTGCAGCAATAGGAATTATTTAAATGACAGCTGCTTTAGGGCATGTATATTTATCAGAACTATTGTAAAATATTGCAATGCAGTGGATATTGTGGGGCTTTGGATTGCAACTGACTGGCAGTGCAATTCCTTCAATGCCAGAAGCATAATAAATGGAGGTGGCGGTCTACTGTCAAAGGACACCATCAGAAAGCCAATCTTTTTCGCTGTGAAAATGCTAAATCACCTTGGGTCAAAAGTTATTGCCAGAGGTGAAAATTATATAGCAACCAAAGTAGGAAGGGATGAATATCAGATAATATGCTTTAATCCTGTATGGTACAGCTCAGGCTATTATATTGATGCCGAAAACCAGGCTACAGTGGAGGATGCAAAAGCATATTTTAACCTAAAGGATGACAAAAAGCTGATAATAAAGCTTAATGGCGTTGGGGAAAACTCAGGCTATTATGTGAAGCGCAGACGTGTAAATCAAAATTATGGTTCCATTATAGATGAGTGGGCTAAATTCGATAATGATAGCAAGCTGGAGAGAACTGATGTGAAATATTTGCAGGAGATGTGTGTGCCAAATCTTTCCAGAACCCATCTTGTATCAAAAGGAAAAGTGCTTACAATAGAACTGGATTTGAAGGCTGAAGAATTCTGTGCTCTTCATATTTTCCCGGATTACTAATCTTTTGTTAGTACCTAAGAAAAACTGCGCAACAAGATATATATCTTTTTTGCAAAACAGGGATGTACGAAAAATCTATTTGCAATTATATGCAAAATTTTTAAAACCTCATAAGAGAATAATATTTAATAAGTCGGTATATTTTATATAAAGAGATAGATAAAATATATCGACTTTTTAATTGTTTTAAATATTAATAAGGAGGTCTACATGGAAACAATAAAGATTGGTATTATTGGACATGGTTTCATGGGACATGAGCATGAGACTATGCTTACTCGCCTTGATGGCTACAAAGTAGTTGGTATTTCTGATATTGACCCAAAGCAGCTTGAGGACGTAAAAGAAGGAATCAAAAGATATTCTTCAAATGAAGAAATGTTTGCTGACCCAGAGGTGGATGTAGTGCTTATCGCTGCAAACAACAATCAGCATCATGACCTGGTTATTCAGGCAGCCCGTGCAGGAAAGGATATCATTTGCGAAAAGCCGGTTGCTATGAGTATAGCAGAGCTTGATGACATGGTAAAGGTGGTAGAAGAGTGTGGAGTGAATTTCACAGTTCACCATCAAAGACGTTACGATAAAGACTTCAGAACAATGAAGAACGTATATGATAGCGAGACACTTGGTGATGTTTACACTATCAAAAGCAGCTTGTATGGCTTCAATGGAAACATGCACGATTGGCATGTGTATATAGCAGAGGGCGGTGGAATGCTTTTTGACTGGGGTGTTCACCTTCTTGACCAGATGCTTTGGATGATGCCAGGTGCTAAAATCAAATCTGTATTTGCAGATGTTAGAAACGTAATCAATTTCGAGGTTGATGATTATTTCAAGATTTTAATGAAGTTTGATAATGGAATCATGGCTGAGGTTGAGCTTGGTACATATTTCCTTACAGACAAAATGGATAATAAGTGGTTCGAGCGTCACTGGATTATGGGTGGCAACAAGGGTACTGCATATCTGGACGGCTTTGATCCACAGGGAGCAATCGTTCGTACAAATGGCTTGCTCCAAAATGTAGGTGGCAAGCGTACTATGACAGCAGCGGGTCCAACCAGATCATTTGGACCACCACCAGAAGGAAAGCTCATCACAGAGCCACTTCCAATAGCCGATACAACTCATGAGAATTATTTTGAAAATTATCAGAGAGCTCATGAGGGACAGGAAGATTTCTTAGTAAAGATTCCAGAGACAAGACGTGTTCTTCGCCTGATGGAAGCTGCCAGAGAATCTGCAAAAACAGGTAAGTCAGTTGATTTTGAATAACTCCTCTATTAACCGGATTTCGAAAGAAATCCGGTTTTATTTTGTGCAAAGTAATGAATGCAACAAAATAAACACATTTTGTTGCAAAATTAGATTGTTCACAAAATTTACGCAAAAACTTACAAAGAGAAGATTATAAGAAATAAATGGGAGAACAGGTTAGTTGGTAATATATTATCATCAAAGAACCAATAGGGAGGTATTTATATGAGTGATGTTTCAATGTCAGCAGGAGCTGGCACATCAACAAAGGAGAAGACAAGTCCAAAGCTGGCAGTTGGATATGCTTTCGGTGAAGTAGGTTGCCAGATGTCATGGTACATGATTAACAACTACCTTACATTATTCTACACAGATATCGTAGGATTATCAGCATCAGCTATTTCGTTAATCATGTTAATAGCCAGAGTTTGGGATGCCATCAACGATCCAATGATGGGCTCCATCGCAGACAGAACAAACACAAAATGGGGTAGATTCCGTCCATACCTGTTTTTCGCACCACCATTCCTTGCAATCTTTAATATTTTAACATTTACAGTGTTCCCAATGACTGGAGCAGTTAAAGTAATTGTTTGCCTGCTTTGCTATGTTGGTACTGGTATGGCTTATACAGCTTGTTCAATTGCTTACCAGGCTCTTCAGAACGTTATTGTTATTGATTCAAAAGCAAGAATGCTTATGGCAACAAGCCGTAACGTAGGCTCTTCAATCATTGGTATTATTCTTTCAATAGTTGCTGCACCAGTTTTACTTATGCTTTCACACGAAGGTGTTTCTGCAGCTGATGCACAGGGATATTTCAGATTCGCAATTATCATGTCAATACTTATGATGATTCCTTTCTGGATTTGCGGTGCTATTTGTAAGGAGAGATATACAGAAGTTCTTCATGCAAACAAGGGTAATACAGAAAAGCTTGGATTTTTAGCTTCAATCAGAGAGATTGCAAAGAATGACCAGCTTCTTATGGTAGTTCTTGCAACAGTACTTGGTACTATTTGCGTTGCTGGACGTATGGGACTTCTTACATTCTACATCATTTATGTAGTTGGTGATTTCATGCATATTGCAACATTCTTTACAGTAATGACAATTGCTCAGCTTATAGGTAGCTTGCTCCTTCCATGGGGAACAAACACATTTACAAAGAAGGGCTACCTTATCATCCTTCAGATGATTATGAACATTGGCTTTATCGCTATGTTCTTCCTGCCAAATGCTGGTATTCCTGTACTTCTTGTAATTTCAGCAGTTTGTGGTTTCTGTAACTCAGCATCAGGTGTTTGCTATGGTCTTGTAGGTGATTCACTTGAGTATGGTGATTGGAAGCTTGGACGTCGTCAGGAAGGTGTTGCAGCATCAATGCTTTCATTTGGTGTTAAGATTGCTACAGCTATCTGTGGTTCAGCTGGTGTACTTCTTCTTGCAGCAGTTGGTTATGTTCCAAATGCAGAGCAGACAGAAGCAGCTCGTCAGGGTATAAACGCAGTAGTAAACCTTCTTCCATTCGTAATTGGTGTACTTTCAATCGTGCCAATGTTCTTCTACAAACTGACACCTGCAAAGGTTGATGAGATTAGAAGTGACTTAGAGAATGGTAGACATGCATACGACAAATAAATAAAGTTTTTTAAAGCCTTGCAATGCGCAAGGCTTTTTTGTTGCGTAAAAAAAGGGACAATATGTGAAAAAATGCAATAGGAAAGTTACAGAAAAACAATATTTAAAAGCAATAGTGTTGATCCTGGGCTAGAATATGTACTATGGAAAAGATTAGAGAAATTGTAAAATTTAATATCATTCATGAAACAAATAGTGAGCCAAGGGAGCAGCATTATCATCAAAATCTGGATTTGTTGTACGTGCTTGAAGGATCTGTAGATGTGGTACTAGACGACAGAGAGTATCACATGATGCCGGAAGATGTTATTCTGATAAATTCTAATAAAAGACATAAATTTGAGAATTCGGGAAATCTTTTGGCTATACGATTTGAAATAGATTATTACCTTTTATCTCAGACAGTGGGGACCACACAGATTCTGTTTCTCTGTAATTCAGTAGTAGATAAAAATTCTGCATATGATAGACTTCGAAATCAAATGCAGGAGATAATTAAATACTACTATATCAACAGCAACAGTGATAATTGTCATTTGCAGTCTTTGCATTATCAAATGCTTCACGTACTGCTTGCTAATTTCATGGTTAAAACTGATGAGACAAGAATACTGTTTGATAACAATGCACAAAAGGAACGAGTAAGCGAAATTCAAAGCTACATTCAGGGCCACTATCAGTCGGCCATAAGTCTTAATGATCTGGCAGACAAGATGTATTTAAGTACAGCATATCTTTCCAAATTTATAAAAAAGAAATTTGGAATGACATTTGTGGATTATCTCAATAATATAAGATTGTTTCATGCTGTGGATGAGCTGATATACACTGATAAAAGCCTTACTCACATTGCTATGGACAATGGTTTTGCAACGTCAGCGGCATTTAATAAATCATTTAAAAGGGTGTTTAACGTTTCTCCTGGAGAATATAGAAAGAATGCTGAAAACAGGGCACATGACAATGAGGTGTCCCAGAATGATGAACAGGGGAAAAAGGAAATCATCACATATATTAATAACGTATATGCGAATGACAAAAATAATGATTCCGGTTATACAATAATTTCTGTTGATGCCAGCAATTTTCATAATAGCTATAAAGACAATGTGCGGGTTATCAACATCGGTAACATTTATATGTTGCTTCAGCAGGAAGCCAGAGAACAACTGCTGGTTTTAAAAGAAAAGCTTGGCATTACCCATGTGCGAGTATGGAATGTGTTCACTGATAATTATTGTTTACGTGAAGACAACGAATACAGTTTCCACAAACTTGATAATGTACTTGACTTCCTCAATGACAAAGGTATCAAGCTTTACATGGAGTTGGGACAAAAACCTACCGTGCTTATGTATGCACCGGAAAGATATATAAATCCAGGTGCAGATGAAAATAAAACATTCGAGTATGAATTTTATAAAAAGCTTATAAAAGACCTTAGTATACATCTTGTTAATCGTTACGGAATAGAAGAAATCGAAAAATGGTTTTTCGAATTTTGGAATAATCCTAAACTGTCTATTGGCAGCAGCGATGGTGCTTATTACCAGTATTTTGATATGGTCTATACCACCTTCAAAAAAATCAGTCAGGATATACAGATTGGTGGCCCTGGACTTGTACTTGGTTATGAAAAGGATTTGTCTTTAAAGGTGTTTGATATATGGAAAAAGCGCAATATCCAGCCTGATTTCATATCCTTTAATTCATATCAATACGTCTCTATCAAAGAAGGAGATTATGTATACGGTAAAAAATCCATCGATAAAAATTATGTGATAAATCAGGTTTCAGAAATTAGAAAGCAGATGTCTGATGCAGGTTTCATTGTGCCAAAGATTCATTTGGATGAATGGAATTACACTATTTCAAACAGAAATATCATTTCAGACAGTTGCGAGCAGGCTGCCTATATCATGAAAAATTATATCGATATGGTAGGGCTTGTGGACGTAATGAGCTACTGGCATGGTCTGGATTTATACACAGAAAACTATGACACTAACACTCTTTTAAGTGGTGACACAGGGCTTATTTCAAGGGATGGAATAAAAAAGCCATCTTTCTATGCCATAGAATTTTTGGACAGATGTTACAGCCGTGAAATAAAACGTTTTGCCAATGGAATGATATCTACAAATGGACGTGGAAGCTATACTATTGCCTGCCACAACTTTAAAGCCTTATCCGAAGAATATTTGCAGACAGACGAGGACCAAATCAAGATAAAGGATTTGGACACTTTCCTTGAAGACATGAATGTTATCAACTTAAGATATCAGCTATCAAATGTTCAGAATGGAAGATATCAGGTGAAATCATATTATATAAATCAGGAGTATGGTAGTGTTCAGGATTTATGGAAACGTTTGGATCTTTCTAAATCTATGGAAAGTGAAGAAATTGATTTTATAAAACAGCATGCTAATCCAAACATGGAAATGCAAAAGCTGACAGTAAATGATGGTATGTTATCTTTGGATTGCAACCTTAAACCGATGGAAATAAGATTCATTGAAATTAAGTATCAATTTGAAAGTGAATAAAGATAATCAAAAGGACAAAAATTGTAGTACGATTTTTGTCCTTCTGTTTTATAGGAGGTAACTTAGGACTAATTTAGGATAAAGATAACGCCAAATTAGGAAAAGATAAATATCTGATTAGGACATAAAATATTCACAGATGTTGTAAAAGGAAGGAGAAAAGAAATGAAAGTATTAGGTATTTCTTTTGGTCGTATAGATCAAAGGAGTGACGTTATGGTAAAGGAGGCTTTGTTTGCTGCAAAGGCTGCAGGTGCAGAGGTTGAATTTATCAATACAATCAGACTTAATATTGGTCATTGCCGCGCATGTGATTACTGCAGTCGTTGCAGAGATAAAGGTGACGTAGAAATACATTGCTGTATGAAGGATGATTATTCTATTCTTGAGGAGAAATGCCTTGAGGCAGACGGTATTATTATAGGTGCACCAGTTTATGCAGTTGGTATTGTAGGCCAGTTTAAGAACTTTGTAGATAGATTTGGACCATCTCATGACAGAGCAGCTCTTTTAGAGGAAAACAAAAAGCGCAAGGAGGCAGGCAAGCCACTTCTAGATGAGAGATATTTCAAGGATAGATATGTAGGCTATATATCTGTTGGTGGAGCACAGACACACAACTGGGTAGCTCTTGGTCTTCCAATGCTTGATTTATTCACATTCTCATTTTGCATGAAGTGTGTAGGTCATGTAGATGCCTATGACCAGGGAAGAACAGGTCATCCATTATTTGATCAGGATTTGATGAAAAAATGTGCAGATTTAGGTACAGCAGTTGCCACCTCACTGGGCAAGCCATATGATGAGGTTGACACATGGGTAGGGGATGAAGGAGTTTGTCCTGTATGCCACAATCCACTTCTTTCAATGAATGGCACTACTACAGTAGAGTGCCCTATCTGCGGTATCTATGGAAAGCTTTCTGTGGACGGAGACAAGGTTACAGTAGAGTTCTCTGAGGAGCAGAAAAACAGAGCTCGTAACACAACAATCGGTATTTACGAGCACTACAATGAAATTCAGAACATGATTACAGTTTGTGTTCCAAAGCTTCAGGCTAACAAGGATACACTTCCAAAGATGATGGAAAAATATAAAAACTTTGACGAACACTGGGCATAGTTGAGTCTAAAATATAATGGGGGAAATATGGAAACAAAATTAAATCAATATGGTATGGCACCACTAAAGCCAATAAATTATTTTGTCTATGGAATGGGAAACTTTGCTTCTCAGCTTTCATGGACAATGGTAAGCACCTATCTGTCAATTTTCTATACTGATGTATTCGGTTTAGGAACTGGTGCAGTTGCACTTTTGATGCTTATTGCAAAGGTATGGGATGGAATCAACGACCCTATGATGGGAACAATTATGGAACGAACACACACCAGATTTGGACGCTTTCGTCCATACATTGTTGTGGGTGCAGTATTCCTTGTAATCTTTACAATTCTTACATTTACAGTGCCGGGCTTTGGTGGTCCAGCAAAGCTTGCTTATGCTTATATCACCTATATCGGTCTTGGAATGTCATACACAATGACAAATGTGCCTTATCTTGCACTTCCAGTTGTTATGACTCGTGACCCTAAGGAAATTAACAGACTAAACGCAGCTCAGATGATGGGTATGACAATCGGTCAGATTATCCTTAATCTTTTTGTACTTCGTCTAGTGGAATGGTTTGGTCATGGCGAGCAGGCTGCAGGCTATCATTCAACAGCTATTCTTCTTGCATTTGTTGCACTTCCAATGTTCTGGGCAGTAGCAGCTCTTTCAAAAGAAAGAATCGATGTTAAGAAGAGTGAGCAGGGAAGTATCATCGAAGGTCTTAAACTTATTGCAAAGAATAAAAACCTTGTATGTGCTCTTCTTTACAGCTTGTTCAATATGTTTGGTATTCTTGGTCGTATCTCTGTTGCAGTTTACTTCTATATGCACTGTGTACAGAATTTTACTTACATCACCATTTTCATGATGATGCAGATGATTGTTGGTACAATCGTAATGCCAATTGCTCCAAGACTTTGCATGAAATATGGAAAGAGAAATGTGGGTATCGCATCAATGCTTATCCAGGGAATTTCACTTATAATTATCTTCCTTGGACCAGCTGAGAGCATTCCATTCAACTTCGTAATGATGGTTATTTATGGTTTGGGATATATTGCAGGTCCTTCTGGTTCAGGTATGGTTGTTGATGCTATTGATGATTTCGACCTTAAGTATGGATACAGAAATGATGGTATGGCATTCTCATTCTCAGGAATGGCTACAAAGATTGGTACAGCTTTAGCAAACTCAATCTTCCTTCTTATTATGGGCGCATACGGATATGACAGTATGTTTGGTCTTAGAGCACAGCTTGAGGAAGCTACAGACCCGGGAGTGATTGCAAGCCTTACAGAGCAGATTTCACATATCCAGTTTGGTATTGACATGTGTGCAAACCTTCTTCCAGGTATTGTATTCCTGATTGGAATCATCCCACTTCTCGTCTATAACCTTGACAAGCCAGGTTACATGGACAAGGTAAGAGATGGTCTTACAGAAAGAAATAAAAAGAAAGCAGAGGCTGAGCAGGCTTAAGCTTTATATAAATAGTGTCTTTGCAAACAAAGGCACTATTTTATTGCAAAAAAATACATAGTGAAAAATCATTGCAATATTTTACAAATTAAGCCCACACATTTTCAAAGCCCATTAAGAAAAACTTCGTTATATTATAGTCAGTTAAAAGGAGCATAAACGGAGGTTTTAGTTAATGGAAAAGAAAAAAGTTCTTGGTATTTCATTCGGTCGTAAAATGTCTAATTGCGATGTTATGGTTAAGGAAGCTCTTATGGAGTGCGAGAG
>CAMNPQ010000091.1 GCA_946548305.1 uncultured Pseudobutyrivibrio sp. | reverse complement strand
GCCACCAGAGCCATCTCCTGTGCCGCCAGTGCCAGAACCATCTCCTGTTCCAGTACCAGAGCCATCCCCAGAGCCGCCAGTGCCAGAACCATCTCCTGAGCCATCTCCTGCACCGCCTCCAGTGCCATCTCCTGTTCCGCCTCCAGTTCCACTGCCAGAACCATCTCCTGTGCCGCCTCCAGAGCCACCTCCATTGACCATCTGGTCTGCCACTGCCTGCATTAATGCTGCATATCTATCTGCTTCCCCTAAATCATTGTTGTCTAATGCTGACTGATAACCATCCTGGTACTCATCTAAAAGGGCTTCCAGCTCATCATTGCCGCCTCCCATACCATTTTCGATATCAGCCTTTAGGGCTTCCAAGAAATCTATGTAAGCCTGAACAACTTCATGTCCGTAATCTGCGTATGCATCCTCTTTAACTGCTGCATACATGTCATTTGCCTCGTCAAGCCTAGCGTCGATGTAGGTAATCATGTCTGTGTCGTTCATTCTGTCTCTCAGATTAGTGATGAAAAACTGCAATTCCATTCTGGTAGATTCTGCATCTGATTTCTGGTCAGACAGTGCGGCATCCCTGGTTTCATTTGTAGTTTCTGCATCTGCTGCCAATCTGTTGTAGGTATCTCCTGCACCTGATGTAGTCTTGGTTCTAAGTGTGTTTGTGCCAAATGGAACTAATTCATCTGTAAGTATGGATTTTTCCAAATCCCTTCTGTAGCCAACAACCGACTCTGAGATATTTTCCATGGCTGCAAGTCTTTGTATATTTGTCTCTCCTGTGGAGCCATGTTTAAAAAACGTGTTTACATCTGAGGTTCTGTTAAAACCGCCGCCGCTTACGTTATAGTACAGATACTGCAGATCCGCATATTGACACTGAGCCAGAATTGATTTGCCCTGCACCAGCTTTTGTGCATTATGGCTGGCATAGCTTTCTTGTATTGAAGCGAATGCATCAGCTGCCGCTTCAGTACCCATTTGGCTGGTAGCTCTAACAGAAAATATTTCTCTATCGTCTTCAATCTCTTCATCTGGAAAGTTTTCATTATATGGGTATGGCAGTCGTGATGGTGTAGACAGCCTTGCCACTAAATCATTGGTTCCATTCGCATTCAGGTATTGCATTACCAGAGCCCGTCGCTCATGGTCTATGTATTCCTCTGCCACCAGAATCTGCACCAGCTCCTGTAAAGGTATCTTTTGATATGCTTCATTTAGGTAAAACTGATGTAGCTGCGCTATTGTGTTGTCACACAGGTTTGTTAGATCATTTCTTATAGCTGTGTAATTAAAGAAATACTCAATTGCCTGAAATTCATAAAGTATGGAATCTGTCTCACTGTCATTGTCTATCAGTTCCCTATCGTAGTCATACACTTTTTGTAAACCCATCGTCTCCGTTAAGTCTTTTATGTCGTATGGGTCTGTAGTGTTGTATGGGCAAATAGGATTGCCTGATGCCAAATCATAGGTTATAGCATCTGACCTGGTTTCATTTGTAAGCCCCAGGGCTAAAATCTCACTATCACTCACTGGAGTGCCTTTGTTGGAAATGTCTGCCAGGGCACTGGCGTTTGAAATCTCGTACCACTGTCCATCTCCAATTTCTGATTTATAGTAAAGATTTGACTGACCTGTATCAGACTGACTTATTTCTGCCACTTCGTATATCTGATTGTTGATTACACTAATGTGTATCAAATGGGTGCCCACTAAAAGCGTGGCGGGTTCCACATTATTTAACTGTTGCTGATTAAAGTGGACGGCTCGACTAAGATTGAATCTCGCAAGGGCGTAGCCTGCTCCCTGCCAAACGCCTACTGCTGCTACAATGATTGCCAAAGCAATTGCTGTAGGCTTTTTTCTGGTCTTAAAGAAGTCAATTACTTTTGAAAGCTTTTTCCCATCCTTGCCAGCTCTTATGTGATTATCATATTGATGATTTCTACTTATCATAATCACTAATCCTCATTACTTTCGTCTACCACCGACTTTACTACTGTAAATTCTTCTGGATTAAAATTTGCTTTATATAGCAGTTCTCTATTTACATCGAACAGTTCTATCTGAACATTTTTGATATCTGTAAGAAGTATTGGCAGATATCTGAATTCATCGTCCACTGAAGTAAGCTCATCATCTATAAGGGGTACTCCAGTTGAATCCGACAGCCTGTAGTATTTAATCTGATTGTCTTCAACATTTTTTAGCCTAAAGCTTACTACTCCACCTTTGGCGGATTTTACGCTATAGCCTGCCACCTTTTGATATATGGTTTTGGTGGTTGGGACGTAGCCATCTGTGACGATTAGCTCTCCTTCGTAGGCTCTTGGGTCTATTTCGCAATCGCTTATAAAGGTGTTTCCGTCATACAATCTGATAAATACCTTATCTTCTCCGTTTATCTTTCCTATTCCTAAATGTCTGATTTCATAGCCAACCCTGGTACGTTCACCTATCTGCTTGCTTCCTACCCACAGCTCATAGTCTGTTATATTTTTACTAAAATTCTCTGGTATAGAAATGCCAAGTCTAAAACCGTTTTTGTTTATCAGAGTCCTGATATAATATTTAGGTCCTGTAAGTGAGTTTGCCTCCAAAAAGCTTTCTCCACCAATTGAATTGTAAAGAGAAGCGTCTCCTGAAAGAAGATAATAGGTAATGGCTCCACAGGTTGTTCTGTCATAGGAAAACAGCGCCTGTGTATAATCATCTAAAGCCTTTAGTGCATTCATCTGTGCCTCTTCGTAGCTGGTTTGGATATCAGTGTATTCTGTATAGGTCATTTTGCCAGCTTTGTTGAGAATGTATGCGTTATCCAGCTCTTTAGACAACTCTGTCTGATCCTTTATGTAGGATTTATAGGTGTTTCTCAGTGTAGTAATATTGTCAAAGCCCTGGCTGAGATTTATCTCCAACTGGGTCTCTATTGATACTCTTTCCTTGTGGGAAAGCATATATTCACAAAGGGTGTCGTAGCACACATACGGGTCATCATCTATGTATCTGACACCATCCAAATCCCCTTTGAACCACTCCTTGGGGAAATAGATTTTTATGAATAAAATCTTAATTACATAATCACCCTCCCAATAGGAATCGATTTGTTTTAAAAATGCAGCATAGGCTTTTTTAAACTGGGTCTTACTTACCTCTCCACCTGCCATAATGGTGTCATAATAAGGCTGAATCATATATATATCTGATGCATAATGCGTTCTGTATAAGCTAAAGTTTGTCTCCGCAGCCATTTTATTAGCTTGCTCTACCACTTCTGCCTCGTATAAGGCTGCGTCTCTATCCTTGGTGTATTCAGTGATTTTATTTAAAAGGCCACGGTCCAAGGTGCTTTCAACATAAGGATTTATATATGTGTATACCTCTGGAGGAAGCTTCATATTTATCATCTTCCCCAGTTCTTTTTCCTTGGTAGCCTTTGTGTTTTTGTGGGAAGCAAGAGCCTCAGTCAAATTATCTTTTTTGGTGTTCATCTTGTCCAAATCTGCCTGACTGGCTGCTCCAATTACCACCTGTAGTGTGGTCTTTTCTATCTGTTCATTCAGGATTTCCAGTTGAGCCTGCTCGTATTTTATCTGCTCCTGGAGAGTGTATATCTGGGTGTAAAGGTTGCCAGCCTTTTCATAGATTTCATATACTATGTCATCCAGCTGTCTTACTATCTTGTCTATCTCTGCCTGCTTTTCTATGGCTGTGTATTGGAATTCGTATTCCTCTGCCTCTGTTGGCTGCTGAGGAAACTTGAAGCTAAACAGTGGCGACCAGCTAAAGGAAGTAATTTTTCTATATTTTTCATAAGCCTTTTTAACTGCTGATTTATACTTTATTCCTGCCTGGTCATATTTCAGTAATAGTTCATCCAGCTTTTCCGAGTTGGCAAGTGCTAAGGCTTTTGAAATCTCAATGGTAAGTGTAAATGAGCTTTTTGCCTCTACCTTGCATGGAGAAAGCACGCTACAAATAATTGCTACTATCAATATGAAAGCTGTTGCTTTTTTTATGATATTTCTAGTATGTAGCAACTCCATAGAACCCAAAATCCCCTCTCTTTTCTGGACAGAAAAACTGGTATTCCACCCCATCCTTTAAGAAGGTGTACAGATATACCGTCTGATTTCTTGAATATCCAGTGACAGAAAACACATCATTTGTATTGCTTGGAACTATATCCATTGATACCTTATCAAAACTGGTATCACCCTTTTCAATCATGTTCTTAATGACTATCTGCTCTGCAAGCTTTAGCTTTGTGTAGCCTTGATAGCTAGGTGTTCCAAAATAGTCAATAAGCTCTGCAACCGACGAAACCCTCTGACCACCTAGAGTGATGTAGTTATGGGAAATGTAAACAATGTCCACCATGATTTCGTCTTCTATATTTGTATCTGTGCTGTCCCCCTGGTACACTGCATCTATTTCCTTTAGGCATGATACAAATTGATTGTTGTCCCCTAAATAAAATGCAATTTCGCCTGTGTAAGCTTCTCCAATTTCTGCTGTAGATTTGCCTATCAAATCGCTGTAAACAATTTCATCCTGACTGAATAGGCCTTCGTATATCTGGTTGGAGCTGGCATTGTACAAAATACCTTTTCCATCCTTTTTTCCCTTTGAAAATGCTCCAGCGTATTCCATGCTGCCATTTTGTCTATACAGGGTTCCTTCTCCTTCATACAGATTGTTTGAAAAAGTTCCCTCGTACTTAAGTATCTCTGCTGGGTAGTAGGCTTTACCACTTCCCTCAAACTTATTCGCAGCAAAATCTCCTATGTAAACAGTGTCTCCAGCCTTGCTGTAAAGGGTTCCCTTTCCAATGACCTCCCCCTTGGAAACATTTCCTTCGTATGCCACATAGCCTGACTTGGCTTTGATTCTTGCTGTGCCATCCACAAATCTAAGGGGCAATGCATTGTAGTAGTATTCTCTTATTCCAGCCACATGATTAAAGGAAAAAATCGGATTTATCAGCAGTAGGTAGAATGCGCAAAGCACACCCACCGCCAACACAATAAAATACACAAGTCGTTTGGAAACCAGCCATTTTGAAATTGTGTAGTAGTCCTTTTTATGCCTTGGTTTGACCGACAGTGCCTGTGTAAAGAACTGTCTGATTACCGTAGTAATTCTGGTCCTGATGTATGATGGGGTCGTCCACAATTTAAACATTGTGTACAAGCCAATCAATCTGGATTTAATGGCATTAATTAGAACTTGTAAAATATTTTCCATTTATTACCTTTCAGCAAACAGGCTGTAATCGTATTCCTTTTCACCTGCAAGCTTTAATAAATCTTCACATGCAAATACATACCATTTAGCAATCTCATCATCGCTATCCTGTTTAAGGATTTCTGTAAACATATTTCTTGCCAGATAAAAATCATTGTGATAGAACATGGACAATGATTTTTTAAACTGTTCTCTATTGGCAAGTCTCTTTTTGCCAATAGCTGCTGGAAGTACATCCAGCACTTCGTATAGATTCATGTTTCTTCCATCATCTGAAAGATTTATGTAGCCTATACATCTTGTTTTTATCTTGTCATCCACATAAGCCATCATCTGCTCTGTCATAACCATGCCCACTTTGTATTCCTGAATCTTTTTGGTCACTCCCTGGAGCAATTCCAAATCCTCAGAATCAACAAAGGTAAATGCCTGTTCATTTGTACCAGCCACACCAAAGGTGAGCTTTGTTTCATGCATCAAAACCACTGGTGTTCTGTTGGTAAGTGTCTTAATTATGGTAGAAGCAAAATTGATTGCTTTCTTTGGGTTATCTTCAAAAAGAAAGTGCATAGTACCAAGTGTTGGCTCTCCAAAAAGGAGCACTCCATCGTTGTCCACCTGAGCCTTTATAATGACTGCAAAATCCTTGTTCATCTGCTCAACTAATCTGGTGTCACTCTGGTCTCTGTCCCAGCCAAGGCTGACATTTACCACAATGCCTCGCATCTTTTGATACTCTCCTGGCACTACATCTAACATGCTTTCCTTTGAAAGAATGGAGGTGATGTTGCGAGGAGCAAATCTTGAATAGGCTAAAAACATCTTGTCTCTGGTATAATTAGCTTTCTTTTTTTCTTCTAACACATCTCTTGCAGCCATCCAGATTCTTTCGTAGTCTCTGTTGACCTTCTTTGGAACCTTGACGCTTGTGTCTCTTCCTTTGGATGCGCTTTCTACTGCCATTGCAAGAGTTTGTAAATCGTAGTGTTCTCTGGTTGCAAAACTAAAAAGTGCAATGGAGCCTATCACCCAGGCTATTAAAATTCCTATGAAATAAATCCTTTCTGTGATAAAGAAGCATGCAATTACAATCAGATATAACACGAACTGCTGCATTGCAAAGCGTTGCCATACAAATGAGTTGGACTCTCGGTACAAATAAATAAATACCATCATCAGTGCAACTGCCGCACCAACCATCAGAAATGCCACGAACAGTGCCACTACATTGATTAATACCGCTGTTATCAATCCATCTGGAAATGGTTTTGGCAGGAATTGTAAAATAGAGGTATCTATTAAATTGTAATCCGTCTCAACTACCTCAATATTTCTGTCGTATATAGCTGTGCAGGTAAAATCATTTGGCTGAAGATAATACCTGACTCCTGTGCCTTCTTCTGTGGATTTCATCACCAGATACAGCTGTCCGTTTAGTACGTATAGGCCATAAGCCTGTTTTTCTGCCACGCCTGTAACAGTGTAAGAATTTGTGGTTTCATAGTTTGCATCGGAAATAACTATGATAAGGTCGTCACCTGTATAAAGCAGGTAGTGACTATCCATTATTGCTATTCCAGCAAGCTGCCCCTGGACAAACTTTGAAAGGTCCACTGGCTTTGAAGTCATGCTTCCGTCTGGCTTTAGCTCATACAGGAAAGTGGAATTGTTTTCCTGTTGTACAAACATGCCATTTTCTTCAGCCGTACTGACACATCCTAAGATCTTGTCATCAGTAGGAACAGAAGGTAACGCAATTACTGCAGCCACTATTATCCATATTAAAATTGTTGTAATGATTCCATAGATAATGTACTTTTTCATATTTTTGTTGTCCTAATTTCCTATTGAAGCATTGTTTCTGTGCCAATCTCCTTGAATGGGTTGAAAAACAGCCTTAGGAATGGAACCCCTCCTGTTAATAGCTGACTAATAATCATTATTATTACCAGTGCCAGCAAGACTAAACAAAATACTAATAGTATTCTAAATAATAGCTCTGAGTTTCTTTTGAACCATCTTTTCAGCCGCACCCACAGCTTGTATTTCTTGGCAGGAGCCTCTGCCATGTGTACATCCTTATATAATTCTATGAATGTGCTATAACCGCTTCTCCATCGTTTAGCTGAAAGAATCATTTGAGAATTTGCTTTCTGGTCCACAAATGGCTCAAGCATTTCTAAAAGAATTCCAACGCACTGATTAGCACAATCCCTTTCCATTGTCTTGACGGAAAACTCAGTCAAATCAATGCAGTAGTCGAAGTATACGCTGCCATCCTTTGAAAGGTTGATTCTCTCCTGAGCAAGTATGAGCTGCAAAATGGGAAATGGTAATTTACAGGTCATACACTCCATCACAAGCCTGATACAGATAGCTTCGCCTTCGTTTAGGGTTGGGCTGCTGCCTTTATAGAAATCCTTTAGTGACCTAAACTCTCTGTAGGGAAACAGAAAATACATTTTGCTTCCTATGGAAAATATGTCGCAGTTTCCATTGCCCTCCAACTGGCTCACAAGCTGCCTGGCGAGCACATGGTCCTTTATTTCCCACAGGGTATAGCGAGTCCCATCCAGCTTATATTTGCTTTCGCATACATAAACCGTATTAACGGGATTATCAACTGCGGTATATATGGAATTTAAATTATATTTGTTTGTTACAAACTCCATATAGGTTTACTCCTGTTTGTCACTTCCATCCTTTTTAACTATCGCATATGCGTATGCACATACAACTGGAATATCTGTAAGTGAAATTCTGATTTCGTATACACCTTCCTTGCTTGGTGCTGTGTATACACCTTCGGATGATATTTCACCGCTGTTTGGTTCTGTAAGCTCATAGGTTACACCACTCTTTTCAATGCCATTGAATTCCACATCAAAGAAGTAGTTATCCTTGTAGCCAAGTACAACAGTAGGTGTGGTTGCTGTAATAGAAATATTGTCAATCTCATTCTCAAGTCCAAAGTCATCTTCTGTAGGGAATTTAATAGCTGTCCATCTAAAGGAAAGAATCAGCTGATCCACATTATCAAGAAGATTTACTCCCACTATAAAGCTGCCCTTGTCATTTAAAACCTTTACAGCCACATCCACATTTGGTAAAGCATTTTCCTTGTCCCTGAAAATATTTGCTGCACCATAGATGGTACTTCTGTTGTCCCCTGGAACAATGGAATTGCTGTCATACACTTCAAAGCCCACATCTACATATACGTTGCCTTTTCCAAGACCGTGTAGTATCTCTCCTGAAAAGTGAGTCGTTCCTCTACCGTTGTTGTCTCCAAGTGGAATCTCTACAATACCGCTTGCAATCTGAGGAGCCTTTGAATCTCTTTGCTCGTATTTAGCAACATTTCCTTTTTCATTAATGTAGGACTCTACTGCGATTGGCTCATCCTTAGAGAAATTGCTGATGTAATCCCTGGTAATCACCTCGTTTTGAGGGATGGTAATGTATTTCTTTACCTCAGCTTCTATTACCTGGTCTATGATGTATGCCATGTCAGTTTTAACCATCTTGATTTTGGCTATGACCACATCATTGTCCTGGGCTTGCACGCTTCTCATTTCAAGGCTAAGCTTTCCAGCGTTTCTGGCTGCAAGCTTTTCAGGATTTTCCTTTAATATGGCTACATCGATAGTTCCCTTTACAGTCACCTTCTTACGCTCGCCATAAATAGTTATCTGGGCTTCCTTTAAAATCAATTCTGTGCTATCCACTGAATTGTTCTCTGCTTTTATCCAGAAGTCCTTGTAAATAACCTGTTCCTTTGCAACCTTCATCTCTGGGATGTTTATTTCCATTTCATGATTGCCTTCATTTGTGGTGAATACAGGCATCTGTAAAATTCCCTGGAATGAAACAGGCACCGGCTTTTCTGCCTTTCCTGTAAATGAAAATCTCACCCTGGATAAAATACCAGCGCAGTTTTCTGCTGGAAGAGATATTTCCACATCTATGTCTTCATTTTCATAGACCTTTGAAATGCGGTAGAATTCGTCTTCCATTTCCAAGAAATCGAAATCTTCTAAAGTATCCTTTAGAAACAGTTCATAGCTTTCATGCACTCTATTGTATTCATAGGACTGATCACCTGCAGACTGATTCAAAGAATACACAGCATGCACCGGGTCCTCCTTGTAGCGGATACAAAGAAGTGCCTCATCTGATGTAAGCTTGTCGAAATCTTCTATAGCTGAAAGCTTTTTTACCACTGATGACTCAACAACAATTTCACGACCACTGCCATCAATAGCCACACCACTTTCAACCAAGAGCGATAAATCGTCCAAGCTGACCACGTTAAGACCGCAGACAATACCAGAACCATACATCATACTGTTTAAAAAGCGTCTCTTGTTGTTCATGTAGGTCTGTTCTGCTTCAAAATCAACGCTGGTCAACATTTTTCCCGTGTAATAACGGTTTCTTTCAAAAGGTAACAACTGATTATTTCTCATATATAGTCCCTCTATTTTTGGATAGTTAACTGATAATAGTATACTAGCATATTTATTTACGAATAATTTCAAAGATTTCTTAAAGATTTCTGTTAACAATTTGTTCACAAATTCCGTTCTATGGACTCAAATTGCATCATATGTCCTCTGCCAACAATAAAAAAAAAATGTACTGGGGATATAGGATACTTGAATGCAATGTTTGATATAATAACGTTAAAAGATGCACATACAGGAGAGTTGTAATGGATTTACAAAGAGAACGTAGACGTAGCTTAAATAGTCTTTCTCTATGCGGGACCGGCGCTATTGGTCTTGGGTTATGGTCAGT
>CAMNPQ010000090.1 GCA_946548305.1 uncultured Pseudobutyrivibrio sp. | reverse complement strand
TCTTTGGAACAGCAGTTACATAATAATAATAGTCATCATCCTCAAACTGAACCTTCTCAATTCTGGAATAATCCAAATCGAGAATGAAATAATTAAGTATAAAACCTACAATTATTACCAGAATATTTCCTAAAATAAGGCTTGGGATTTCACCCTTTTGGCTTGTAAGCAAAAATCCGGTAAGCATTATTATGAACTCCACAGCTACTCCCATGAAATTTGCCACAATCCAGGACATTTTTATGCTGGACTGTCTCAGGGAATACACTACAAGAAACATGGCAACCATCGCTATTAAAAAGAAATAAAACATTCTGCCCCTAAGCATCTGCTCATTCATAAGGGCAACAATAGAAACATCTGATGTCTCATCCACTATAGCTGCTGCATTTTCCTTTACAATGTGAAGATAATAGGCAGTAACACTACCACAGACAATTCCACAGATTTCATTAATGCTTGACAAAAGCCCTGCGCCAAGAGACATTACAAAAGGTGCATTAAAAGCATAGCACACAGGCACCATTACCATATTGTAAGTGTTTTTACTTCTAAAATATGCACAGATTAAGTATGATGCCACCACAAGCACAAGTGCCACCAAGGCTGTCTCTGAGCTAAGTGCCATCAAATCCGCCAACAATACTATTATAAGTACAATGGAAACTCCCTGAATCGGGAAAAACGCACATACAAGTGCGATAATTATAGATAGCCAGGTCTGACTGACTGTTTTATTATAGCCAAAATTAGCTTTTATACACATAAGTCCAACAAAGGCTACAAGTCCATTCCATATTTTTAAGAAGAGCATTTCCCTGGAAAGAATGTATCTTCTGATATTATCTCGTAAACTAATAAATGCGTTCATTTCAAATCCTCAAGTCTATTCTTCAGTATTCCTTGCAAGAAGGGGTCTGGTCTGTCTGGCTTCATCCTCATACATCATATTCAACTTTGAGTATTTAGCTCCCAGTTCTTTAATCAATCTGCGTCCTCTGCGATACTGTCTTGCAGCTCTTCGTCTGGTGTTGTGGACGTGAATGATAATGTAAAGCGCGTAAGCAAGAAGCCCTGCTAGTATCATCAGTAGAATGTACATAGTGTTTATATTTTCTAAAACATTTCCTGCAATATATAAAACTATTCCTACATATATAAGTCCAAAAAACAGCGTGCCGGCAAGGAAGCCACCCCAACCATGTAATGCTATATACTCCTTTTTGGAATAACGAAGCATTGGCTGATAGTCTGGACCGTACTCTTTTTCAAAGATGGCCATGGACGTCATATGTTTAACTCGTTCTTCATTAATCAAACCAATTGTCTCCCTTTTGAATCAAACTTATTCAGAATGAGTATATCACAAAACCATGGCAAAAAGAAATACCTACAAGCATTGCCTGTAGGTATGAATCGCACTTATTTTTCCAAGAATCGCATCTTGTTCTTGTTATCTTTCTTTTCTGGCTTAGGTGGCGCTGGCATTTTGTCCTTTTCAATTGACTGGGAAAGAGCATTAGCCATACTGTTTTTGCAATTTTCACAGAATCTGCCGGTTCTGATTGAAGCTCCACATTTTTCACACTCGATTCCTATATTGGAATCCTCTGTAAACTGCAGTCTCTCCTCCCTGATCCATTGGCGAATCTGGTTTGTTGTAACCTCGTTGTCATCAGCTATCTCCTGTATTGTAGCCCTAGGATTTTCCCTGATATATTCCTTTACCTCTTGAAACTTTCTTTCAGCAGCTTCCCTGCACTCAGGGCAGATATTATATCCCCCACCGATATAATTAAATAGTCGACCACAAAGTCTGCAATTACGAACATCCATAGGTAATACCTCCTGTTAAATCATTGAGCCTGTCCTATACAGACACAAACACCGTAAACCTCAGTTATTCCCCCTGTTTTAAGTACTTTTGCCACTTCGTCTAAAGTTGAACCAGTTGTGTAAATATCATCAATTATAAGCACTTTTCTAAATTGTACATCATTTTCTGCTAATATAAAAGCATTTAACAAATTTTTCTTTCTTTTTTGTCGATTTAACTGCTTCATAGCTTGCGTTTCCATTTCTCGTCTGACAATTCTGTCATTTACAGGAATATTCGTTAGTGTACTTAATTCCTTTGCCAGCACCTCCGCCTGATTATAGCCTCGTTTTTTCCTTTTTCTGTCATGCATTGGAACCGGTATTATAGCTTCAAATTGCTGTGCCTTTATCCAGTCGCCATGCACCTTTAATATATGTCTTGCAAACACTTTTCCGTAGCATCTTCTATTGGAATATTTAAATCGGTACATAGCATTTTTCATTTCACCTGTATATTGAAACACTGCCTTTGCCTGATTATAAATATGAGAATTATCTCTACAGGTTGCGCAGTATTCGTCCCCACATTTTAAAAGTGGCGCACCACATTTCATGCAATAATTTCTTCCAACTATTTTTATTGATTTGCTGCAATCCTTGCAAATACCCACTTCTTTTTCTATTTTTGATAAAATACCGTCGCAACACACGCAACGTTTTGGATATATTAACTCTATAAAAGAGTCTATAATACCCTTAATAAATTTATTCATTTTAACTACTCCTATTTGACTAATTTGGGATTTGCTACTATCATTTAGTAACTGATTATTCGAAAGGAACAATATGAAAAATAGATTATTAAGTTTGACATTAGCTTTTGCCCTTGCATTCTCTTTTACCTCTTGTGGAAAAGAAAAGGTGGCTGAGCCTGAAAACGAAAAAACTGAAGAATCCATCGAGGATTCATATCAATATAATATATCAGCACTTCTTTCGGAAGACAATACCTACAATCAAGTTCTTTTACAAGGCTTTTCAGATGCATTAAGTGATTATCTCGGAGATGAGCACTTTACCATCTCTACAAGCACAGTCTCTGAAGATGCATCAAGTGATGCTATTGCAGAAAGTGCTGTTGCCTCTTCCCCTGATATGATTTTTACTGCCGGAAAAGCTACTCTTTCCTCTGCCAGTGTGGCAACAGAGACCATCCCTATAGTAGCCACAGGTATAATTGATTTTAAGGGTACTTTGCACATTGCCAGCTTAAATGGTAAAGCCTGGGACAAGACCACAGGAAAAAATGTCACAGGCATCAGCAGCAAGCCCAGCATTGTAGACCAGGTTTCCCTTATGATTGAAGCCACTGAGGATTTACAATCTGTAGGAATTCTGTTTTCCCCTGAAGACACAGATGCTATTTACCAGAATGAGATTTTCGAAGCCTACCTGGATCAGGCTGGCATCCCTTGGAAGGAATACCTGATTCCTGCTGACACCAGCATGATCAATGAGGAAAGGGAAGAGCTTCCTTCCACCGCCCTCACCCCCAGCAAATTTGTTGCCTTTTCCGCTAAAGAGGGTATGGATAACGAAGTGGTATCCCTTGGAGAAGACACAGTTTTAGGTCTGAATTCCCCATCCTCTACAAGAGTTGCTCTTGTTTCGGAATTCTGGAATGGGGGCAAGATAAAAAAAGCACCAGCTAAAGAAGGTGAAGAAGGCGCAGATGAAGCCTCCGAATCAGAAGAGACAGAATCATCACAAACAGAAGCTTCGGAGGATTCAGAATCCACTGAAGACATAAACGATATCAGTGAAACAGATATTTCCTTAGAGGAACGCATACAGCAGGTTTGTGATGAATGCTCAGTGATATATGTTCCATTTGGAAGCATCCTGACAAATCAGATGGAAACCATTGGCACCATGGCAAAGGATGAGGGTGTGGTAATAGTTGCAGGAGACACTGAAATAGGTGAATATGCATTAGTCACATTATTCTCAGACCCATATTCCCTAGGCTATGCCGCTGGCAAAAAGGCTGTCAGAGTTTTCAATGATGATGATATTGCCACAATCAAGGTTGGAAACGGCAGCTCAGATGACTCCATAAAGCTTTATAATGGAAAAATCGCTGAAGAATTCGAATTGACATTTCCAAAATCCTTTAGTGAATTCAGCGAATTCTTATCAACTTATGAATACGGCAGCAATACTGTCAGATATTCTTTAGGAAATTAAGCATATTCAAAAACCAAATACCAGAAATAACCCCCTAGATTTTGCAAAGTTGTCAGAAAATGTCACTAAATCTAGGGGGTTTTCAAATTACTTGACATATGGTATTATGATAGTAACTATAAATATCGATATCTTTGCCCTGGCGTAGACAAAGGATTGTCGAAGGCATAAATTTCAAGGAAGAAAGGAGGGGCGTCTTATGGCACGTATTGATGCTGCGTATAATTATTTCATGACGACCTATGGTGACAACATAGGCTCTCGTTACGAATCCCATAAAAAGAGTGAACTACGTGACACATACAATAGAATAGTGAAGACCAACAAAGACTCTCCTCTGTATAAAATAAAAGATGCTGAGGACATAGGTCAGTTTGCGATAGATATTAAAGAGCACGCCAATTCAATGGCTCTTTCAGTGTCTAATCTGTCTTCCTCAGGTGATGATATTTCTGCTATCCTTGAAAAACGCATTGCAGCATCATCCAATCCTGATTCTGTAGATGTTATGTATGTAGGTGATAACGATTCACCAGCCGAAGGCTTTTCTATCGAGATAGACTCCTTGGCAAAGCCTCAGGTAAACACTGGAAATTTCCTTGCCAGCGAAGGGCACGACTTTGAAGAAGGTCAATACTCTTTTGATTTGGATATCAGGAATCACTCTTACGAGTTCCAGTTTAATGTAAACAAAGGTGAAAATAACCTCACCGTTCAAAACAAAATAGTCAGATTACTGAACACCTCTGATGTTGGACTTTCTGCCACCTTGTTGTCTAACGAATCATCCAACTCAAAGGCTATTCAGATTACATCAAAGGCTACAGGTATTTCTGAAGAGGAAACCTCACTATTTAACATCTCTTCTACTATTTCCTGGAGAGAGTTAAATACGCTGGGCATTGACAATATTACACAGCCTGCTGGCAACTCTAGCTTTAAATTAAATGGTACGGCTCATGAGTCATTGTCCAATACCTTCACTGTCAACAAGACCTTTGAGCTCATGTTAAAAGCCCCTTCAAGTGAACCTGTACAAATAGGGCTTATGAACGATACAGAAGCACTTTCAAAGGGTGTAAATCAATTGCTAGACAGCTACAATGGAATGATAGATATAGGACTTAAATACAATGGTGCTCACCAAAACCGCACCTTGTTTAACGAGATTTCATCCATTGCAAAGGGTCAAGCCGATAGCCTTGCTTCAGTTGGTATAACATCAGATGCATTAGGTCATTTACAGCTTGATAAAGATGTTCTTTCAGATGTCATTAACAGTAACGACAGAAATGATGCCTTTAGTGCTTTAAACAACCTAAAGAATTCCATCAGCAAGGCTGCCACAAAAGCTTCTATAAATCCTATGGCTTATGTGGACAAGGCTGTTGTAGAATATAAAAACCCAGGCAAATCTCTTGCCGCTCCGTATGCTACTTCACAATATTCAGGCATGATGGTCAATTATGGTTTGTAAATGAAGTTTATCTAAAACTTACGCCCCTGTTACGTACACAAGCCTGATTAGTTCTTCATTCAGAACTATCAGAGCTTGTTTACTACAGGGGCTCATTTTTTATATTATCCAATAGTTTTTTAATTCTAATTTCGTATGTACAATTCTCCTTTGTAAATTCACTTCCAGCCATTGCGATACGTTTACGCTCTTCATCATGCGTGAGATAATAGTCTACCTTTTCATAAAGGTCTTCATTGCTGTAATACCATACCAAATGCTTTTCATTTTCAAATTGCATTGGAAGCTCCGCCTGAAAATTTGTAAGGCAAAAGCCTCCCGCTCCCATAATATCGTATACACGAAGTGGCACTCCGCTTTTTATGTTGGGTATTGTCATGTTTAAATTGATTTTAGAATCACGGAAAACCAGGGGCATCTTAGACCAATAGTCCACACTTCCCTTATAATTTACCCTAAGTAAATCCTTGGTATTTGAATTTGTATAAATGCTTACATCATGATTTTTGGACAAATCTATTAGAATACGTCTACGCTGTTTTTCTGCAATCTTAAATCCAAGGGTAGTTACCGAAAATATCAAATTTAAATCTGACAGGGAATCCTCTGATTTTTCAAGCTGATAATAGTTTTCCAGCTCCATCAGTATTTCTGGAGTCAGCATCCTATCAATGATATTTACCCCCTGCAAATCTCTTTGGGCTTCCATTAGTGCTTCAAAATAGCCTCGCAAATAATCTGGAAATGTGTATTCCAGCTTGTCGTATGAGTTTTTCTCATATAAAGAACCCACAAAGCACACTTCGTTTTCAAATGAAGGATTTGCTCCAGTCTGAGAAAATAAATAATCTATTCTGTTGCAATCCACAGCAAGAGGAAGATGATAAATGTGCTTTGCACCCATTCCTCTAAATTCTTCCACATTAGTTAAATCAAACAAGAAAATCCTGTTGACATCGTTAAATACAGACTTATGATACATGGAAATCAAAGGATTGTCACAGCTCCAGCATACATACAAAATGCCGCACTCCTGGCATACGTTAGATATCAGCGGAAAATAATTTACCGTAAATACGAATTCAAAAGTCTCTGCCTTTATCATTCCCTTTAATATACCTGCAAATTCTTCATCCACATCATAATTAAGAAGGTCTTGCCAGACCTCCTTTATCTCATACCCCAGCTTCTCAAAGGTATGCTTTATATCCTTGTAATTATACGCCTTCCAGCGATACATCAAAATTCGTTTCACGTTTTACTCCGTTTAGGATACGCTCCTCATACTTGTATATTCCAACTCCGCTGGTTACGCTCACAAGCATTAATTTACTCCGCTCGACAGCACGTCTCGCTAAAGTAAATAAATAGCTTGTTAGCTACCAGCTCATCTATTATTCTAAGGACAGCATCTCAACCTAGGCAAGCGCGAGCAAGAGGGCCCCATGGCTTGCAACAGAGGGGCACCCACACTGGCGGGGAGTTTCTGTTGCAAGTCAATGGGAAATGGCTTGCGGGAGCATGATAAATTAAAATGCCGTTCTTTCTTATACGTGGAGAGTGTCCACTCCGTAGGTATTTTGGAGGACAGTCACCAGCTGGTTATAGGTTGCGAGGGCTTCCTCAGTCTGCCCTGCTGCATCAAGCTCTGCAATCTGCTTTAAAAGTGCCTCCTCTAGCTTGTACATTTCCTCAAATTTTGCCTGGTCTTCTTCCCTGGCTAGCTGCACCTTACGATAAGCTGCATATAATTTTGACAGCTTGCCTAGGGTGCCATCCATTATGTCACGCACTCCAATGGCGTTTTTAACGAGCTTTAATGTCTGTGTTGTGTCCTTATCAGCTGACTCTAATATCTGGGATAGACCATTTGCCAGGATTACCTCTTTCGGAGTGGCTTCATTTGCGTCTGGTTCTAACCAGGACTTGTGTAAATCATACCAGGCATATACTGTGTCAATGTAAGTCGTTAGATATTCCTTCAGCTGGGTATAACTATCAAACTCCTCCTGGGATGCAAAGCTTATTTCGTCTAATCGCACATCTACAAATAGAGACATCTCCTTTTCTTTGTCTGTACCTTTGAATGCTTTTTTTATATTATCTAGTTGCTCAAAAGACATCACTTTATAATTGCTTTCTATCTCTGCCTGAAGTATGTCTCTAAACCCAGGGCGAATAAAAAATTTATTGAGAACGTTTTTCAGCTCTAATTTGTATCCAAATTCAGCTGCCTTCATAACCAATGTGACCACAAAGCCTTTATTAATTCTTACAACAGGAGAATCCCAAGTGATGCGCCTGTAGTAATGAACCAAAGGTCCAAAGTCATTTTTTCTAAGTCCGCAGGTCATCAGATAGCAGTACATCATGTTTGTGTGCATTTCATCAAATGCATCATTGATAAAAATGCCCCCCTGCATAAACATCTGTCCCCTGTCGCTGCCAAAGCGTTCCATGATATCAAAATAGTAATTAGCCATTTCTACACATTTATCATTTTCACCTCTGACAAACATCACCTTTGCAGCATAAAGGGTAAGCTTAGCCTTTGGAATCTGTAGAATATCTTCCTTTGACATCTGATCCTCATAGAACTTTAAAAGCTCATCATCCCTTTCGAGCTCTTCTAAGGCTATTGCCATACCCACTGCAAAAGGACCTCTGTATCTAATAGACTCTTCCTCATGTATATCAAAGGAGTGATAAAAACCATCATGACAAATATCATATAGTTCATCAAACATTTTCACAGCCCTGTATTCCTGAGCCAATTGATAAGGCCATCTTAGATTATCCGGCTGCTCTTCTATCATCTCCTTTAATAGGGGAATATTTCTCATGGAATGCTTTATATTATCTTCCTGGGTCTTGTATACATAGCCATAGTGTCCAGCCTTTGCATCCATAAACATGGCATTTCCATAGGCTGGCTCAATATATTCATGAACCTTTCCCACAAAATAGGTCTTTGGGGTGACAGAACACATACGCACTACTTCTATGTCTTCGAATTCTTTGCCCTCAAAATCCAGGTAATTTCGTTGGAAATAGCCACCTATATTATAGGTTGTGCATTTAGGATCATTGAAAAATTCAATGATATATTTGCAATCCAGGAAAAACTCGTCATCATCAATAAACAAAAACATCTTTCCGTTTGCCTGATCCAGCTGGAAATTGCGGGCTTTGGCAAAATCATTGCACCAGGTAAATTCAAATACTTCATCAGCATATTTTTCTATGACTGCCCTGGTTTCTGCAGAGCAGCCTGTGTCTACCACCTGGATTTCTGAATCTATTGCCTCTCTTATGGGCATCAATGATTTAAGACACCTTTCAGTTGTCTCGGCTCTTCCGCAACAGAGTAATGAAATTGTCAGAAGTTTTGTCTTTGGCTTGTTGTTCATGCGTCCCCCTTATAATCTGAAGAAGGCTCGTCATTCGACGAGCCTTACTATTGTTTTATTTAGTATGTTCCGATAACAAGTGGTCTATACATTTCTTCTCCTTCAATAAGACCTTCTACCTTTCCTAAGCAGCTGTCAATCAAGCGGTTGATTTCTCCAGCTACTATTGCCTTCTCTCCTGGTGCTTCCACCAAGCCTCTGAAATCATATACATCAATGCTTCTGATTTCGATGATTCTGTTTTCAATGTCATTTAGAATCTGGCTAAGCACTACTTCTATATCTAATTTATGATCTATGATAAGTTCTGTGTCTCTTAGGTTTTCACTTATATCGTAAATCATATTGCAATAATTTTCAAACTTTTCAACGATATCTGAGTAATCCATTCCCATGGACTCAAGATATTCTCCTAATACTAAGGCTTTTTGCTGACATCCGATTAGGACCTGAAGGTCAGCTGCATCATCACCCGTTCCTCCCTGAGCGAATCTGTGGTTGGCTGTGTAGAGCTCTAAAACCATTGTTAACATCTTGTTTCTTGTAAAATATGCCATAAGCCTTACCTCTTTCTATATCTAAACCCTTCTTTCGAAGGAGCTGTATTCTTTTTTAAGTTGCTATTCAATTGTAATTTTTAATATTATCCCCACCCCTTTGAAGAGGTGGGGAAATGTGTTTTTATTAATTCTGCCTAGCTTACTGTAATAGTGAAAGAACACCCTGTGTTGCCTGATTTGCCTGAGCTAGCATTGACTGACCAGCCTGCTGTAAAATGTTGTTCTTTGAGTATTCAACCATCTCATCAGCCATATCTGTATCACGGATACGAGACTCAGCTGCTTCTGTGTTCTCAACTACGTTGTCTAAGTTAGCGATTGAGTGCTCTAATCTGTTCTGGATAGCACCAAGCTCTGCTCTTTGAGCTGATACTCTTTGGATTGCATCTGCGATAGCATCAATTGCGTATGTTGCTATCTTTCCTGTTGCATCTGATACATTAAGTCCGTCGATACCTATTGACTTAGCATTCATAGCTTCAAGAGTAATGTTAATCTTGTTTGACATTGCTGCATCAGCGCCAACATGAAGGTTAAGTGTAAGAGCGTTCTGAATGTTTACATAACCTTTATTCATCTTGAAGCTAACTGTAGTTGTCCTTACGCCTTTACCATTTATACTCTTTTCAATATTAGCGAATTCCCAT
>CAMNPQ010000089.1 GCA_946548305.1 uncultured Pseudobutyrivibrio sp. | reverse complement strand
CAACATGTACATTTGTGTCTTCCTCTAATCTCTTAAAGATTGTACGGTTGTTTGGGTCTTCCTCAGTTCCAACAGGATAGCTTGTTGTACCTGTGATAGTAACTGTCTCTGCAAGTGGAAATGAAAGATTTTCCATATCAACCTGATCAGAGTTACTTGCGTTGTTTCCCTTTGAACCGCAACCTACAAACATGGTAGATGCCATTGTTACGGCTAGAGCTGCTGCTACAACTCTCTTTGCGCTTTTAATTTTCATTCTTTTCTCTCCTCCTATATATAGAACTACTTTGTGTAGTTGCTAACCATTTATCCCTTAACTGAACCCACCATAATTCCAGCGTCAAAGTACTTCTGGAAGAATGGATACATTACAAGCAGTGGTAAGCTTGAAATAATAATTGTTGAATACTTAAGTAGCTCTGCAAGACGAGCTCTTTCTGCTGTAGACTGCATATCTGCAATCATGCCTGCATCTGGCTGGTTCTGAATCAGAATAGCTCTAAGTACAAGCTGAAGTGGCTGCTTAGATGCTGTGTTCAAATAAATCATTGCATCAAAGTAGCTGTTCCACATTCCAACAAACTGCCACAGGCAAAGCACTGCGATAACAGGTGTACATACTGGAAGTAGAATTCTAAAGAACAATGTGAGCTCGTTGGCTCCATCAACTTCTGCTGCTTCTCTAAGCTCCCCTGGAATTCCTTTGTAGTATGTACGGGCAATAATCATATTCCATACTGAAAATGCTCCAGGAAGAACCACTGCCCACATGCTATCTAAAAGTCCTAAGTTACTGATGAGCAAGTATGTAGGAATCAATCCACCGCCGAAGAACATTGTTATCATAAAAATAACATTGAAAATTTTTCTTCCCTTAAACTCCTCTAAAGACATTGGGTAGGCACATAGCATGGTGATAGCTACTGATAGGAAGGTAAACACTAATGAATAAATCACTGCATTCTTAAAGCCTACCCATATCTGTGCATTTGAAATGACTCTTTCATAAGCAGTCAGTGTCCATTTATCTAAATCAAAAGTAATACCAGTGTTTTGAAGTGTTATAGGATCCATGAAAGATGCTATAACGATGTATACCATAGGAATGATTATGGCAAATACGAATAATGCCAATATCACATAGCCTACAAGTAAAAATGCTTTGTCCCCGGCTGAATATCGTGAGAACGCGCTTTTTCTCTTTTTCTTTGCTTCCATTTCTTCCTCCCGATTATAGTCCCTGACCATCGTTCATCTTTTCAACAACCTTGTTAACTGTAATAAGCAAGATTAAATTGATTACTGTGTTAAACAAACCAACGGCTGTTGAATAACTGTAGTTTCCATCCAGCAAACCTTTCTTATATACGTAGGTTGCAATAATTTCTGATGCTCCAAGGTTCAAATCTGTCTGAAGAGCATAAGCCTTTTCAAAACCGATGCTCATGATGTTACCAGCCTGTAAAATGAACTGGATAATAACCATATCCTTAATGGCTGGCCACTCTACTGCCTTAATCTGCTGGAAGATGTTAGCTCCATCAATCTGAGCTGCTTCCTTAAGCTCCTGGCTGGCATTTGCAAGTGAAGCTGTGTACATGATTGATGCCCAACCAGCTCCCTGCCAGATACCACTTATAATGTAGATTGGTCTAAATGCCTCTGGCAATGTAAGGAAATTGATTGTGGTATTAAACATCATGTTTACAGGTCCTGTAACTGAAAGAAGAATTCTTACCATACCACAAAGTACAATTACTGATATGAAGTTTGGCATGTAAAGCACTAGCTGAATCTTCTGCTTTATCTTGCTGCTTTCTATCCTGTTAAGAAGAAGTGCCAAGATGATTGGAACCGGAAAGCCCCACAGCAATCCAAATATACTAAGCTTTAATGTATTTACCAGATAAGATATAAAATCTGGTGAAGACAAAAACTGTTTGAAGTACTCTAGTCCAACCCATTCACTTCCAAAGAAGCCTTTAAAGGGACTGTACTTTTCAAATGCAATCAATATACCGCCCATTGGCAGGTATTTAAATATGATTGTAAGTAACAGTGCTGGTCCTAAAAAGAACACATATAATCTCCAGTGATGCATAACATAAGTCATGGTATTATGCATTTTTCCTTCCTTTTTCATTCATCCTCCTCATATAACCCACATGTATTTGTGCGTTTGCACAACTCGTTTATGCATAAATAATACCACGTTTTACATTTGTGTCAACGCGTTTTTGTTTATTTGTAAAAATATAACAAGGCCGTATGTGTGTTTTTGTAAAATTTTTCACATATATTTTTACATTTGACAAATTCATTTTTACATTTTATAATTTACAAGTGTGAAATACATAAAAAAGATTTTTTTACTTTTACATATTAATAGGAGAATATAATGGCAAACAAAGTTACTATTCAAGATATTGCCGATGCATTGGGGGTTTCTAGAAACACTGTGTCAAAGGCTATCAATAACACTGGAATCCTTGCTGATTCCACCAGAGAAAAGGTGTTAGCTAAGGCTGTAGAAATGGGTTACAAACAGTTTTCTTATGCTAATTCTGTTTCAGATATATTAGGTTCAAATAATGCTAGCAAACCTGTTGTATCTGGTGAGATTGCACTTTTTACTGGTAATTTCCTAGGGAATTCACACTTCGCTTCTACAATGCTAGATAAGTTTCAAAACGAAATCACAAAATTAGGCTACAGCATGACCATGCATCGCATCACACCAGATAATATAGGAAACGGCACATTCCCAGCCAGCTTTGATGAAAGCCGCACTCAGGGAATTATCTGTGTTGAAATGTTTAATCAGGGCTACTGCGAGCTTCTATGTGATTTGGGTATTCCTGTTTTATTTGCAGATGCCCCGGTAGGCAGCTACTCTAAGCAGCTTCCAGCTGACATTCTTCTTATGGATAATTCCACAGGGATTTTTACACTTATCTCAGAAATGGCAAGGCGTGGTGTTAAGAAAATAGGTTTTGTTGGTCAGCCAGATCACTGTCGTTCTTTCTTTGAAAGATACATGGCATTCCGCAACGCAATGTTCTTAAACAACCTTCCTATTATAGAAAAGTTCTGCCTTACAAATGTTCATCCGCACGGTGGGGAATACGTTTCCTACCTTTCTGATGCATTAGAGACATTGGACGAAATGCCAGAGCTTTTCATCTGTGCCAACGATTTTATCGCCTTGGATTTTATTACTTGTCTTAGAAAGTTCAGGATTAACTGTCCTGATGATGTTATGCTATGTGGCTTTGATGATTCAGCTGAATCAAAGGTAATGACCCCATCACTTACCACCTGCCACATCCACTCACAGATTATGGGTGGCACTGCAGCTAACCTGCTACTATCAAGGATTGAACAGCCTGATTTAAACTACAGAACAGTTTACACAGAGACTAATCTTATATTAAGAGAATCAACAAAAGATTAATGCATATAGGAGTTTTTTATGCGAAATTTATTAAATTATGATGGACCGGTACTTAGGTTCTTAACCAAGGTAGTATACAGTGTCTGGCTTAACATTTTGTGGTTCGTATGCTGCATTCCAATATTTACAATTGGTGCTTCCACCACCGCCCTATGCTATTGCACGGGGAAGATTGTAAGGGACGAAGAAGGCTACATTACTAAATCCTTCTTTTCAAGCTTTAAGAATGGCTTTGGCAAAAGCACCATTATTGGTCTGATTATGACAGCACTAGGCGTGGTGCTTGCTGTAGATGGATATGTAATGTATCATCTGTGCTTTACATCAGTATTTTGGACTCTGACTAGTGCCATACTGGTTGTTGCTTCCATTGCTTATATTATCGTGCTTCTCTGGGTGTTCCAGCTAAATGCCCGCTTCGAAAATACGATAATTAACATGTTTAAAAATTCCATCATGCTAGGCATGAGGTTCATTTTCTGCACTGTACTGATGGCACTTGTTTTTGTTGTCATGGGATACCTTATCTACTATGTATGTACACCACTTATTATCTTCGGGGTAGGAAGCTGCGTACTATTTAATTCCATGCTGATGAAAAACATTCTGATTCAATGCGAAGAGCAAAGTGATAATTATGAAAGAACGATTTAAAAGTTTCAAACAACTTAGCGCAAAACAAAAGCTGCAGTTCATTTGGGATTATTACAAAATCCACATAATAGTCGCTGCAGTTTTGATTTGCGCTATTTTTTCTATCTTTAAGACTGTAAAAAACAGCAGCTCAGCTGATTTATACATAGCCTATGTAAATATAGTGGTTGATGACAAGCTCACAAATGCCCTGGAAGATAACAGTAGCCTATCCATAGGCAGCTACCGTGACCTGCTTATCACAGAAGACCCATCTGGAGATAACCTGGAATATGCCTATACATCTTCTATGAAGCTTATGTCTACCATAAGTGCGGGCAAGCTGGATGTAATCATAGGTGATTCCTACGCCATGAGCTATGCCCATAATGCTGAATACCTTGTGAACATGGAAGATTATATTTTAAAAAATGACTCATCATTACTGGACAAATTCAAACCACTATTTTTAGTAGATGAAACAGGCATTCCTTATGCCATCAATATATCAGAGCTCGCCCCCTTTAGGGATGCAGGCTACACTTCTTCTGTATACTTAGGCATCCTGGATACAAACAAGGGGGAGACATCAGTGCTAAAGCTACTGTCCGCTCTTCAATAAACACTTACTCTTACTATCTTTTTCTACGGTCTACAAATTCGTATACCCCATCAGATATTCATCTACCTGTCTTGCGCAGTCTCTGCCGCTTCTGATTGCCTTCACTACCAGGGATTGACCTGTGTGCATATCACCAGCTGTAAACACCTTATCTACATTTGTGGCAAAGCTGTCTTTAGCTACTGATGCCACATTAGTTCTGGCATCTAATCCTACTTTAAAGGCATCTACCACATATTTTTCAGAGCCCAAAAATCCTGCTGCAATCAAACACAGCTGACACTTTACTTCTTTTTCAGTTCCCTCTACTGGAACCATCATCCTGCGTCCTGTCTTTTTGTCTACCTTTGACTCCAGTGATACAAGCACAACAGATTTAAGATTACCTGATTTGTCCATCTTAAATTCCTTTACAGTAGTGGTGTAAATACGTGGATCGTGACCAAATTTTGCAATTGCCTCCTCCTGACCGTAATCAGTCTTGCAAACAAGAGGCCACTGTGGCCAAGGATTATTCTCTGCACGCTGATCTGGTGCCTTTGGCATCATTTCTAGCTGTGTAACTGATTTGCAGCCATGACGAATGGCTGTGCCAACACAATCGTTTCCTGTATCGCCACCGCCAATGATAATCACATCCTTATCCTTTGCAGATATGTACTGACCGTCCACAAGCTGCATATTGTTGTTCCACAGGCACTTTGTAGTAGAGGCAAGAAAATCCACTGCAAAATGTATTCCCTTGGCTTCCTTACGGCCAATAGCATCAATATCCCTAGGATTAGATGAACCGCAGCAAAGCACTATTGCATCATACTTTGATGTAAGCTCTGATGACTTAACGTTATCACCAATATTCGCATTTACGATAAAGCTAACCCCCTCCTGCTCCATCACATGAATCTTTCTATCAATAATCTGCTTTTCAAGCTTCATATTTGGAATGCCGTAGCGAAGCAATCCACCAACCTTATCGTTTCTTTCATAAACTGTCACACTGTGACCTCTTCTATTAAGCTGGTCTGCAACAGCAAGCCCCGATGGGCCAGAGCCTACCACGGCAACCTTCTTTCCTGTGCGCTGTTTTGGTGGATGGGCATCAGCAAGGCCATGGTCATAGGCATACTCAATTATTGCCATTTCGTTTGCCTTTGTGGTAACAGCTTCACCATTTAGGCTACATGTACAGGCCTTTTCGCATAAGCCTGGGCACACTCTACATGTAAATTCAGGAAAATTGCTGGTTTTGTGCAATCGCTTGTAGGCTATATCCAGATTTCCCTGATAAACTAAATCGTTCCATTCAGGAATCAGATTATTAAGAGGACAGCCTGATGTCATCCCCTTAATGGTCATTCCTGACTGGCAAAATGGCACACCGCAATCCATACATCTAGCTGCCTGACGCTGACGCTCCTCAGTAGATAATGGTGTGTGAAATTCATTAAAATTCTTAATACGCTCCAGAGGATGTGAAGCCACTTCCTCTACACGCTCATATTCTAAAAATCCTGTAGATTTTCCCATGACTAATCCTCCTTAAGCCTGCTTAACATTCATTAATAAATTAAAAGCTTCAATCTGAGCCTGCTCAGAAGACAAGCCCTTAGCCTCCATCTTTACCATGGTCTCTAACATCCTCTTATAATCAAATGGCACTATCTTCTTAAATTTAGGCAGATAATCGCTGAAATTATCATAGATTTCCTTGCCCTTCTTAGAGCCTGTAGCTTTTACATGCTCTCCGATAATAGCTTTAAGCTCCATAACATCATACTTATCTGTTACAGTCTCAAGGCTAACCATAGATTTATTCAGCTTCTTATACAGAGTGGCATCCTCATCTAACACATAAGCAATTCCACCGCTCATACCTGCTGCAAAATTCTTGCCTGTTTCTCCAAGTACAACCACGCGGCCACCTGTCATGTATTCACAGCCGTGGTCGCCTACACCCTCTACTACGGCTGTTGCACCAGAGTTTCTTACAGCAAAACGCTCTCCTGCAACACCGTTGATAAATGCTTTACCGCTGGTAGCTCCATATAGTGCCACATTTCCGATAATGATGTTCTCATCCTCCTTGTAGGTAGCCCCCTCTGGTGGGTATACTATTAGCTTTCCACCTGATAGGCCTTTACCAAAGTAATCATTAGAATCACCAGCCAGCTTAAGTGTAAGACCCTTTGGAATAAATGCGCCAAATGACTGACCACCTGCACCATGGCAATTTACCTTATAGGTATCCTCATCTAAGCTTTCGCCAAACCTTCTTGTAAGCTCTGCTCCAAGAAGTGTTCCAAGTGATCTATCCGTATTTACGATATCAACTGTCACTTCCTTTGGCTTTCCTGAGGCAATTGCACTCTTAAGCTCCTTTAGAAGTACCCTTTCATCCACAGTCTTTTCAAGCTCAAAGTTATACACATTCTTCTTAGCATACTCAATCTTCTCACCACCTGATGGATTGCTAAGTACAGCTGTCATATCCACCTTTTCAAATGGACTGTTCTTTGTAGTTTCCTTTAGCTTAAGTAAATCTGTTCTTCCACACAACTCATCCACGGTTTTACAGCCAAGTAAAGCCATGTATTCACGAAGCTCCTCAGCAATAAACCTCATAAAATTAACTACATACTCTGGCTTTCCTTTAAAGCGCTTTCTAAGCTCAGGGTTTTGTGTGGCAACACCTACAGGACATGTATCCAGGTTGCACACACGCATCATAACGCAGCCCATAGTTACAAGTGGTGCTGTTGCAAATCCAAACTCCTCTGCTCCAAGAGCACATGCAATGGCAACATCACGGCCGCTCATAAGCTTACCATCAGTCTCAATTACTACCTTGTTTCTAAGACCATTCATAATAAGAGTCTGATGAGCCTCAGCAAGACCAAGCTCCCAAGGCAAGCCTGCATTGTGGATTGATGATTTTGGTGCTGCACCTGTACCGCCATCATAGCCAGAAATAAGGATAACCTGAGCACCAGCCTTAGCAACACCAGATGCAATAGTTCCAACACCAGCTTCCGATACAAGCTTTACAGAAATACGTGCATCCTTATTAGCATTTTTCAAATCATAAATAAGCTCTGCCAAATCCTCTATTGAATAAATATCATGATGAGGAGGTGGGGAAATAAGAGCTACACCAGGAGTTGAAAGACGTGTCTTTGCAATCCATGGGTATACCTTCTTTCCTGGCAGATGACCGCCTTCTCCTGGCTTTGCACCCTGTGCCATCTTTATCTGAATTTCCTTGGCAGATACTAAGTATTTGCTGGTAACACCAAATCGTCCTGATGCCACCTGCTTTATAGCTGAGCAGCGATTAAGTCCATCAGCTCCTACTTCATATCTTTCATCCTCTTCTCCACCTTCACCAGAGTTAGACTTGCCATGTAGCTGATTCATTGCAATCGCCATAGTCTCATGAGCTTCCTTTGAAATGGAACCGTAGCTCATAGCACCAGTCTTAAATCGCTTTACAATGGAATCAACAGATTCTACCTGATCAATGCTTATACCCTTCTTAGGATAATTAAAGTCAATAAGTCCTCTTAGGTTTCTAACATTATCCTCTTCATTTACAAGTGAGGTGTATTCCTTAAATGTATTGTAATCTCCTGTTCTTGTAGCAAACTGTAATAGATGAATTGTAGCAGGATTATATAGATGCTCCTCTGCACCAGAACGCATCTTGTGCTGACCTCTTGAATCAAGAGTCTCATCCACATCGAGCCCCAGTGGATCAAATGCCTTAGAATGCTGCATTTCCACATCAGACTCAATATCCTCTAGAGTTATTCCACCAATTCTTGAAATAGTTCCTGTGAAATATCTATCTATAACCTCCTTGCTGATTCCAATAGCCTCAAAAATCTTTGCACCCTGGTAAGACTGTACGGTGGATATACCCATCTTAGAAGCAATCTTTATGATTCCGCTGATTACAGCTTCATTGTAGGAATCAATTGCCGCGTGTACATCCTTTTTCAGCTGTCCCTTTTCAATAAGCTCCGCAATAGTCTCCTGTGCAAGATATGGGTTGATTGCAGATGCGCCATATCCCAGCAAGGTTGCAAAATGATGTACCTCTCTTGGCTCACCTGACTCCAGGATAAGTGATAGAGATGTACGCTTTTTTGTTTGAACTAGGTGATGCTGTACTGCTGCAACTGCAAGAAGTGAAGGAATCGCCACATGGTTTTCATCCACACCTCTATCTGAAAGGATGATAATGTTTGCCCCTTCATGGTTCACCTTATCCACTTCCACATATAGATGCTCAATGGCCTTCTCTAAGGATGTGTTCTTGTAATAGATAATAGGTACAGTGGCAGTCTTAAGTCCTGGAACCTTCATTGCTTTAATCTTCATCAAATCAGTTGTGGTAAGGATAGGATTATTAATCTGCAGCATGTTACAATTTTCTTCCTTCTCTTCAAGGACGTTTCCTGCTGTTCCAAGATAAATGGTTGTAGCTGTAACAATCTCTTCTCTAATAGAATCAATAGGCGGATTGGTTACCTGGGCAAACAGCTGCTTGAAGTAATTAAACAGTGGCTGATGATTCTTTGAAAGTACTGCAAGTGGCACATCAATACCCATGGCTCCTGTGTTTTCCACACCGTTAAGAGCCATTGGAAGAATTGAATCCTTTATCTCCTCATAGGAATAACCAAAAGCCTTTTGTAATCTGTCTCTTTCTTCATCAGAATACTTTGGTACAGGCTCATTAGGAATCTTGATATCTGCAAGGTGTGCCAAGTTAGCATCAAGCCACTGTCCATAAGGCTGTCTGTTTGCATAGGTAAGCTTCAGCTCATTATCATCAATCAATCGCCCTTCAACTGTATCCACTAGAAGCATCTTACCTGGCTTTAATCTATCCTTAAGCTTTATTCTACTTTCCTCAATAGGAAGTACACCTACCTCTGATGAAAGAATCAGATAATCGTCGTTTATAATATAGTAGCGGGATGGTCTAAGACCGTTTCTATCAAGCACCGCACCCATAATGTCACCATCAGAAAACAGGATAGATGCTGGTCCATCCCATGGCTCCATCATTGTTGAATAGTATTGGTAGAAATCTCTCCTTGCCTGCTCCATAGCCTTGTTCTTCACCCATGGCTCTGGAATGGTAATCATTACTGCAAGAGGAAGTGGCATGCCATTCATTACTAGAAACTCAAGTGCGTTATCAAGCATTGCTGAATCAGAACCTGCCTGATTGCATACAGGTGTAATCTTTGTCATCTCATCCTCTAGCACCTGGGAAACCATTGTCTCCTCACGGGATAGCATCTTGTCTGCATTACCCTTTATTGTATTTATCTCACCATTATGTACGATGAATCTGTTAGGATGGGCTCTCTCCCATGATGGATTTGTATTGGTAGAAAAACGTGAATGTACTGTTGCTATTGCAGATTCATAGTCCTCATCCAACAAATCCTCAAAGAAAAGT
>CAMNPQ010000088.1 GCA_946548305.1 uncultured Pseudobutyrivibrio sp. | reverse complement strand
TATCTAACCTAAGTTATATTACCATTCCAATAGAGAAATTTCCATTAAATTTTAGTGATGATGAAAAAGTAATAGAGCTTGAAAGAGAATTAAAGGAGTTATCCACACATAAGCTTCTGAATCTCACTGGCATTTCAAATACCGACTTGAAGCTTACTTATGGAGTGCCAAATTTTGAAAAAATGAGCCAAATCGGCGAAGATTTCGACAGGGCGTGTGTGCTGATGAATGCCTATGCAAAAGAGCTGTTCATAGCAAACAAAGATGATGATGCAAAAAATGTGTTGGAATTTGCTGTTGGAGTGGGTACAGATATCAGCGAATCCTATATAATGCTTGCAAATTATTATAGAAAACGCTCGCAAAGTGATAAGCTAGGCTTTCTTCGCGAGCGCGTTTTAAACAGCAATTTATTACTAAAAAATTCTATTTTAAATAAGATTGATAACCCTGCTGAGGAAGATTTCAGTACCAACACCCCATAACAGCAATGCCCCCAGCACATAAGCTATGGTCTTCTTTTCAAATCCAAAATGTAGTCCTGTGTATAGACCTCCCAGCACCATAAGCACAGAAATGACAAGTATTATTGCTATCACCTGCCAAATCGTAGTGCCCACCAGACCGCATGCACAGCCTGCTGCAGCTGTATACAAGGATGAGACCACTATTATGCGAATATAGTCAAAAACTATTAACCCTTCTCTTCTGCTTTCCTGTACAAACTCTCTTTTGATACCTTTAATAATCAATCTAATCCCTAGCAAAGCCAGAATTATAACAGCAATAACTTCGCCATAGTTAATGGGATTTACTATATTTCCTTTTATTACAAGTAGCCTGCAAATTGCATAACCACCTAAATAAAAAATAAGTTCCAATCCTGCTACAACCAGGCATGCAATGGCTGTAGTTTTTCTTTTAAGTTTTGCAATCATGGCACCTTGTATTTCCATGGCTGCAAACACATCCAAAAGTATACCTGCTATAACCAGCAAATTTTCTAACCGGCTCATCTATAAAAACACTCCATTCAGTCTAGAATTCCAACTCTTATATAATAGTCAATCCTGCAAATCCTATAAATATTCAATCACAAGAATATGTTTTAAAACAAACTACATAATCCATATTTTGTAGGACTACTTGTTTTTCCCATTGGTTACAACTTCTATTATTGGACTTCGAAATATTTTTATGTAGACATTTGCAAGCTCATCCACAGGTACATTCATTCCCCGCTTTATCCACTGAATTGTTACCCAGCTAATGGAATGGGCTAAAAATTCTGCCACAAGCTCCTTTTTCAACCATTTGTAATCAGCCATGGCTGCCAGACTTTCCACATCGATGTATTTTTGAACAGCTTCCGCAACACATCTGTTAAATATTTCGTTAAATGAATTTTGTCCCTCAAGCTGAGCGGCTCTTTTGTAAAACTCTTTTTCCTTTTCCATGGTGGTAAGGATAAAAGTGACACCTTCTTTAAGCATTCCATTGGAAAGCAATGGTTCAACAGGTGCGAATAATTCATTTACAGTAATCCACTCCAAGAGCTCGTATTTGTCCTGGAAATGATTATAAAAAGTGGGGCGAATCACCCCTGCTTTGTCTGTGATTTCTTTTATGGTTATTTTGTCAATAGGTTTTACCTGAGCAAGCTCCTTCAAGCTTTCAGCAAGAACTATATCTATAGCTTTTTGTGACTGGTTGTTCATACTGCTCCTTAAGAATCCTGGTATTCTACTGTCACATAGAATCCCTTAGGTGTTTCTTTTATGTCTACCACCTTTCCTTCCATGGCTTTTATGCGCTCTAGGGTGGTATAATTTGCCGACATAGCAAAAGACCTGCCTAAAACATAATAATATGAATTAGGCAGCTCATATTCTGTGATAGAAAGCACATCCCCCACTTCAAGGAGTCCTGTGCGTTCCATTTTAAATTCCATTTGTCCCATTAGATATCTTCCTCACGAGTGATGGTACCATCTATAATTGAACCTGATGCTTTTCTAACAGTATGCACAATACCAAAATCGGTAAGTCCATCCCATATAAGCATGATACCAATTATTCTGGTAGCCAGACTTACTATTTTAAATGCTGCACCTATGCATATAATTCCAAGAAGTATATTTAAAGCAGCAATCAAAAATGCAATCCAAGGGCTTCTGGCATGAGCTTTGGTTGCCTCTATTGCCAATCCCAAATCCTGAACTCCATGAATCACTAGTATTACACCAATAGCAATAGGAATAATCTGGATGATTTTTCCCGAATCATTAAAAAGCCAGATACCTATTATCGCCAGTATGATACCTACTGCAATTCCTACTGTGCTGACACCTCTTTCAAGTATTTGATTAATGATAATAAAAATCCCTGAAAGAATTATGATTACAGCTATAATCTTACTAAATGCCATCAGACTTTCAGCTGGAAAAACAGCTAAAAGCACTCCTATAACCATAGTAAGTAACGCAGGAATCGTAATATTTAATCTGAATTCTCTAATCTTGTCTTTCATAATTTATCTCTCTTTTTTTCTTCCCCAGAATCCTACAGCAACAGTGCCTGGACCTGTATGAGCACCAATTGTAGGTCCTATATCGAAAATACGAATTTTTTCTTTCATTTTAGGAAAAGCTGCCTCTAGCATATCTGCCATTTCTCTTGCATCATCATAGCAAACCGAATGGGTTATAAATATGTTTTCGCTGTAGTCTGCTCCATCTAAAATCCTTTCCTTGATAGCTGCAAGACAAGCCTTTTTCACCATCTTTTTACCACGGCACTTCTGCCTTGGTATAAGCTTTCCCTCATCATTTACATTTAATAATGGGCAAATATTTAAAGCTGTGCCAAACCATCCAGAAATCTTGGAAATTCTTCCACCTCTAATGAAGAAGGTGAGATCCGTGGTAAAGAACCATGTATTTTGATTTTGAATATGCTCATTTGTCCATTCAACCAAAGAGTCAAAATCATACCCCTGGTCTCTAAGTGACGCCAGCTTGTCCATAAAAAGACCATAGCCTGCAGAAGCAGTGAGACTGTCAAATACAGCTATCTTTCTATCAGGGAATTCTTCCTTTAGTGTGTCTGCTGCAATACGGGCGGAATTGATAACACCCGAAATACCACTAGAAAGTGTCAGGTGAATAACATCAAGCCCTTGCTCTAAAAAGCCCCTGAAATAAGATTCGAATTCATTGGCATTCACCTGGGAGGTTTTGGTCATTGCACCGTCCAACATAGCCTGATAAAAATCCTTAGGTGACATTGATTTATACAAATCATCTACATAAGCCAAACCATCTAAATAATAGTGAAAGCAAATGTGCTCAATATTTTTTTCTTTTAAAAATTCTTCTGTGACATCTGCTGTTGAGCAGCAGCTAATAATATATTTTTCCATAAACAAATTCCTTATTATTACAATTTTTTTAACCTGTTTGAGTATAACTCAAACATAGCAAACATTGCAAGGTACATACTTGTTATTTTGACTTGTTATAAGCATCAATAGCCGCCACTCCGTCATCATATTCCAGATTATCGTATGCCCCTTTTAGTTTGTCGAAAAGATTTTCAAGTGCCTGATCCTTATCCACCTTGTACAATTGTTCAAGCCCGTCCTCTATTCCATTTAAATCATAATCGTCAAAAGCTCGATAAAGCTTGTTAATGATGGCTGTCACATCATAGGTTTCCCTTACCTCATCATACTCATCCTTTTCGTACTCAGGAGCCAGCTGGGACAGTTCCTTTGTGGCATCATCCACCACCTCGCACAAGCTGTTTATGAATTCATCCATATGCTCGTCTACATAAGCCCAGGTTTCCGATTTTGCTGCCATCTCCATTACTCTGGCAAAATCCGCAAAAGTATCTCTGCCTATTTGCTTGCTGACACCTGCAATACCATGAACCTTTACCTTAAACATTTCCTGCTCAGTTTTTCTGTAATTTGGCAGTTTTAACAATAAAGGCTGCATTTCTTTGATAAAAGCTTCAAGTGTTTTGTAGTAGACGTTGTTGTTCATCCTGTTTCGTTTCACCACAGAAATAGCTGTATCTGCAGTATTTTCTTCTGCCAAAGCCTTTGGCAGATAGGTCTCTACCACCTCCGTCAATCGCTTGCCAAGTATTGGTTTTCCTAAATAGTCTGTAAAATTTGATTCCTTTGCAACCGCTCTGGCATTATCTTCTGAATCTGCTGTAACAAGAATTATAGGCACATCGGAGAACTCTCTGATTTTTTCACAGGCTTCGGGACCTGATATAGGCATCATCATCTGATCCAACATTACCATATCAAATTTTCTTTCTTTAACAGCCCTGATAGCTGCCGCACCATCTGGTACAGTTATAACCTCGCATTTCCAAGGGGCAAGCAGCTGTTTGATAATCTCCAAATTAATTTTCATATCGTCGGCAACTAATATGCTTGCTTTCGGATATACATAATTCACTCTATCCGGCATACCATGCAGACCTGTAGATTGGTTCATCACACTGCGCCTGTTGAACACCTTTTCTGGATATAACTCACTTTCAGTGTGGCTTTGATAAAAATGTCCCTTCAGTACAGAGCCTGATATACCATCACTTTCAGCCATAACTGAGCCTGCCATTTTAGAAACCAGCTGTTTTACTATGGCTAGTCCCAGTCCTGTACCCTCAGTGGAATTGCCATCTGCCGAAGATACATACTCATTAAATATCTCAGAAATCTGTTTTGGAGTCATTCCAGAACCAGTATCAGCTATGGAAAAATCTATTCTCCACATGTCATTTTCCCTGGTAAAGGAAATCTCTCCGTGAATAGAACCTTTTTCCGTAAATTTTACAGCGTTGGACAAAATGTTTTGCAATATTTCCCTGACTCTTACAGCATCACCATAAAGATATCTAGGAAAGCTTGTGGTCACTGCCAAATTAAAATCAATTGGCTTTGACTGTATATTCAAAATAGTAGCATAGCTCAAATCCTCAAACAGAGTGTTTACATCATATACCCTCTCTGAAAATTCGAATTTTCCTGCCTCCAGCTTACTGTAATCAAGTATGGCATTTACCAGCTCCAGCAAATTGTCAGAGGCTCTTTTTATGTGGGATATAAGGGTTTTGTTTTTCTCAGAAATATCCTTGTTCCTGCTGAGAATATCGCTTATACCAATAATAGCATGCAGTGGGGTTCTAAGCTCATGAGACATTTGAGCCAAAAACCGGCTTTTCTTCGCTGTCTCCTTTTTCGCATTTATAGCCTCATTGTGCTGCTCAGTAATATCTGTTGCTGAAAAAATGTAACCCTTTATTCTATTTTCTGCCTCTACAGGTGTGTAGTGAATCCTATACCATCTATCCAGGGCAAAAAACTCTTCATCATTTCTATTTTCATGTACAAGCTGTTCGCATAGTTTGAACTTGCCATTTGATGTACCTCCTTCAAAAGCAAATTCTATTTCGCTGCCAAATGGAAATAGCTCTAATGCCTTTTGATTGGCATCCACCACATAAAACTGAGAATTCACAAGAGCTATAGGATATTCCATTCTGTCGAAAATAGTGGATTTCAGAATTGTTCCAGTATCCTCTATCCTGTTTGTCTTTGCCAGCCAGTAAAAAATAATGCAGTCTATTAAAAATGCCAGTGAGCGGATATTTCCAAAAAACATAATTACATCATGAAGAAAATATCCAAGAAGTGCTATCACAAAGGCAAGCATCATATATCTGCCTATTATCCTGTCTGTTCTGTCAAAATATTTTGGCGACGGAGATATCAATTCAATGAATACACATCCGAGAAACACAATAAATACAGCCACGAAATCCACAAATACAGATTTAGGCTTCATCATATAAAAGGAAAATGAATTATATACACAAAGAGCCGTCATAATCAATAAAGACACTATGACTGTGAAAATCAATCCCTTTGGCTTTTTGATAAAAAGAAAATAGAAAAACATCATATACATTATCACTAACGAGCACAGGTCGCACAGCAGATGGAAAAATTCTACTGTGTACCCATCACTTAGTAATGGAATAATGCATACATAAAAATTATAGATAATCATAAGCCCTGCTATTGTAGGCAAAATCCTATGATTAGTCAGATATACATCATTTGAAACCAGCTTAACAAATGTAAAAAAAGCCACATTGAGACAAATCAAATTAAATACATATTCTGCACTAAAAATTGATTCTATCATTCAGCATCACCCCTACCTGTAATAATACGCTTCAGCTCAGATTTAATGAACGTTGGTTGATAAGGTCTAACAATATAGCCCTTTGCTCCAACCTTCTGACATTTTGATACAGTTTCCATATCATTTAATGTGGTAACAAACATAATAGGAATATCCAAACCTAAATCCTCATGGATTTTTCTGGCAGTTTCTATTCCATCCATATCCGGCATATCCACATCCATGACAATCACATCCACCGGCTCATTCTTCTCCAAATATTTAATAGCCTGTTTGCCGCTTTTTACCAGTGTCATATCATAGAAATATTCAAGTATTCCTCTGAGCATCTGCAGATTGGTCATCATATCATCCACAGCCATTATCCTATATCTTTTGTATGCCTGAATCATAACACTGCGCTCTTTTTCCGCTTCTAAGGAAATGGAATCCGAAGACGCCGCTGCCACAAGAGTTATGTTGTAGTATTGTGAGTCCATCAAATCTATGGTTGTGCCATCCATAAGCCTTATTATCGGTCTAAGATTATGCATTCCAACATTTTCTACTATTATGCAATGCCTGCCATCTGACATTATCATCTCGGTGCCTTTAGGATATAGTGGAACATGCTTCAAAAGAGCCTCAACCACTTCCTTGTTGAACATGAGTCCACAGGCTCCCATCATATATTCAGAAACCTCATAGGCAGAATATGGTTTTTTGTAAGGTCTTTTAGAAAGTAGCGCATCAAACACATCTGCCACATGGATTATTTTAGTATATAAGGTCATGTCCTCTTCAACTATTCCATTGGGATAACCACTTCCATCCACATTTTCATGGTGAAAAAGCACCGCCACCTTTACATTTGGTGCAATATCCCAGCGTTCCTTTATAAGGTCATAGCTGATTTTAGCGTGGCTCTTCATAATCTGATATTCGTCCTGAGTGAGTCGACCTTTTTTATTTAATATTTCATTTGGAATAGACATTTTTCCCAAATCATGCAAAAGACCTGAAAGTGCCAGTTCCTCTAATGACTTTTCATCCAATCCCATGGAAAGTCCGATAATAGAACTATATAGTGCCACATTCACAGAATGGGAATATGTGTAATCATCAGTCTCTCTTAAGTCGTTCATATCCAGGGAAATGGTACCCTTGTCCAAAATCTCCTGAACCATTTCCTTTGCTATTACCTTGCAGCCATCTATATCCTGATGTCGCACACAGTCTATAGCCTGCCCCCTTAATACTGGTGATACAATAGGCTCTACTTCAATATCTGCGGATAATTCATCAGCAATATATAGACCATCAAATCCCAAATTCTTTAATCGTTCTATATAGTCCTCTGTAAGCTCTGCCTTTCCCCCAAGCAGAACTCTTCCATAGGAGTCGAAAATATCGGCTCCTAACTTCATCCCAGGTCTTAAATCTTTTGCATCAATGTATCGCATACTCTTCCCCTTTTCGTTATAAAAACAAGAAGTTTCCCATTCTTTGATTTTACTATATTATTATACATAAAGCAAAAGCCAGTGGTTTAAAACCACTGGCCTTTATATATATGGAAGGATTTATGAAAAAGAAAGTTACTTTTTGATACGAATACTTACAACTGAGCACTTAGGAAGTGTAACCTTTAATCCCTCAGAAGTCTTAGAATATGCCTTGAAAGCATCCTCTTTTACAACCTCTGGTGCATCGAAAGTATTGTGTGCATTCATTGTTCCTGCTACATAAGTAGCCTCACATACGTCATAAGCTGATGCGTCTTTTGTCAATTGAATTTCCACATCCTCATCTGCTTCAAGTGAATTGTTTGTGAGAGTAATAGTAATGATGCCGTCAGCATCCTCTGAAACAGATTCAAATACCTTTGGAAGTTCATTCTTACCGCTACCAACTGTACCATTTTCCAGTAAATCACTGCCAAGAAGTGTTGCTCCCTGGTGATGACGGAACATTTTGAATACATAGTAGGTAGGAGTTTTAATCATCTTTTCTCCATCTGTAAGCATAACAGACTGAAGCACGTTAATCATCTGAGCGATACATGCCATCTTTACTCTATCTGAGTGCTTATTGAAGATGTTGAGGTTCATTCCAGCAACTAATGCATCACGCATTGTGTTCTGCTGATATAAGAAACCTGGATTTGTACCTGGCTCTACATCTGTCCAGATACCCCACTCATCAATCATAAGACCAATCTTCTTGTCTGGATCATACTGATCCATGATTGCTCCATGCTTATTAATAAGCTCTTCCATGAAGTAGCTGCGCTTCAATGTCTGGTAGAACACTTCCTCTGTGAAATCTGTAGCACTACCCTTGATGTTCCAATCATCTTCTGTCTCAGGAAGTGTATAGTAATGAAGTGAAAGACCATCCATAAATCCATGGAACTGCTCTGGTGTATGGTCAAAACATGTCTCCAGCACGCCCTTTGTCCAATGATAATCATCCACGTTTGGACCACAAGCTATTTTAGAAATAGGCTTGTTGCCATTGTAATTTCTAACATAAGTCTGATAGCGTCTATACTCATCTGCATAGTGCTGAGGGCGCATGTTTCCACCGCAACCCCAGTTTTCATTACCAACACCAATGTAATCTACTACCCATGGCTCTTCATGACCATTTTTCTTACGCAGGTCTGCCATTGGAGATACTCCGTTGAATGTCATGTACTCAACCCACTCACTCATTTCACGAACAGTACCTGAACCCACATTTGCATTTACATAAGTCTTACATCCTAGCTGCTTACAAAGTTCAAAATACTCATGTGTACCGAAGCTATTGTCCTCGACAACTCCACCCCAGTGAGTGTTTATCATTTTCTTACGTGCTTCCTTTGGACCAATGCCATCCATCCAATGGTATTCGTCTGCGAAACATCCACCTGGCCAGCGAAGTACTGGCACCTTCATCTCTTTAAGAGCTTCTACAACATCTGTACGCATTCCGTTTACGTTAGGAATGTCGCTGTTCTCCCCTACATAAAGACCTTCATAGATGCAACGACCTAAATGCTCAGAAAAATGACCATAGATTTCTGGAGCAATAGTAGTCTTTTTATTTTCGTTATTAATAACTAATTTTGCCATGTTTATCTCCTATTATAATCCGTCTGTTACGCTTGCGAGTTCCCTAGTCCGTCAGTTACAGCCACAAGCCTAATTAATTCTCAGCTCGACAGGACGTCTCGCTTGAGAATTATTAGAGCTTGTTGCTTACTGACTCACTTAAGACTCATTATAGCTTGTCAGCTACAGACTCATTTAATTACTCAAAAATACTTAACCCTTAACCGCTCCTGCTGTCATACCATCGATGATGTACTTCTGGAAAATCAAGAAGATTATAAAGATTGGAAGGATTCCAAACATTGAACCTGCGATAAGCACATCATAGTTGTTACCATATGGTGTAAGCAGTGTGTTAAGTCCGATAGGAAGTGTGAACTTCTCTGCTCCCTTAAGCACCAAAAGAGGCCAAAGAATAGCATTCCAAGCACCCATAGCACTAAGGATACCCATTGATGCAAAGGCTGGCTTTGCAAGTGGTAAAATAATTTTTACTGAAATTCCATACTCTGAGCATCCATCAATTCTGGCAGCATCCAGAAGATCCTTTGGCAGGCCTGAAAGATACTGTCTAAAGAAGAAAATAGTAGATGCAGAGCAAAGTCCTATAATAATAACACCTGTGTAAGTATCAATAAGCTTTAATGCAATGATTTCCTTGTAAAGAGGAAGCATTAAAATTTCAAATGGAACCATCATTGTAGCAAGTACAATTGTGAATAACAGATTCTTAAATCTGAATTCATACATTGTCAATCCATAAGCTACAAAATAGCAAATTATGAGTGTAAGTGCTACCGAAATAATGGTAATTAATAACGAATTCTTGTACCACATAAAATATTTAACACTGTCTGCATTTCCGCTAAATAAATATGTGTAATTGTCAAGGTTCATTGTAGAAAAGTTCAAATCAATTGAAAGACCTCTACGAATAAGCT
>CAMNPQ010000087.1 GCA_946548305.1 uncultured Pseudobutyrivibrio sp. | reverse complement strand
GCAATATCACCATTTTCAATAACGCCTTCCAGTTTACCTGTCTTTGCAACTACAGGAAGGGTGACAACATCTCGCTCCAGCATTAGTTCCCATGCTTTTTTTAGAGATATGTGTCCATCTACCCCCTCAAGCCGCCTATACTCTATATCCATCAGCTGAGCGCCAACATAGGATATAGTCTCTGGTTCCTTAACCCCAAAACGATTAAGCACGTATTTGGTCTCCTCGTTTAAAGGTCCCGCCTTTTTAGGGATATATTCCTCTCCATTACTTAACGCATTTTTTAGGTAAGCATAGGCAATTGCAGCACAAATACTATCCGAATCGGGATTTTTATGACCGATTATATAAACAGAATTTGGCATATTACCTCCGTTTTAAATTAATCCAAATGAAAGAATCAGTGATGCAATAGAAACTCCCATTGTAAGCACTAAAAGGATGATAACGACAACTGAAAGCTTCTTTAATGAGCTGTAGTGCTCCACGGCTTTGAGTGCCTGCTCCTCGCTGTTGTCATGCTCCTTCAGTAAGTCCTGAATCAGACGATATAAATGAACTGACTCGGAATGTGTCTTTTCTGAAAGCTCATTTTGGATAGAATCAAGCCCATCTGAAACATTTTTTAATGTGTCCTGAAGGCTACGATTGTGTTCCTCATAGGATTCCTGATTGTCATTTACCTGACCTTTAATATCAAGCTCCAGCTTATCCATGTTGCTTTTAACAACCTGCATCATTCTGTCAACCTGAGTCTCTACATCAGCCACGAGACTATCAGCTTCCTCCTGTTTTTTAGAAAGCTCTTCCTGAAGCTTCACATTAATAGCTTCCTTTTCTTTTACCAATGCTTCCAATTCGGCAGCCTTGTGCTCCTTTTGGAGAATAAGCTGCTGCAACTGGGTTGCCTTCTCCCTAAAAGCATCAATCTGCTGTAAAAGCATATCCTCACCATTATCAGCTGGCTGAGCCTGTGGTACTGGCTGAGCCTGTGGCACTGGTTGAGCTGGATGCTCAGGTATAGTTACATTTTCCATTTCACCCTCCTAAAAACAATTTAGAATGTAAATTTATCTGCAAAATATGCATCTAAATCTGCAATTGCTATACGCTCCTGCTCCATTGTATCACGATGACGTATTGTTACCATGTGGTCATCCTCTGAATCAAAATCGTATGTGATGCAGAATGGAGTACCAATCTCATCCATTCTACGATATCTCTTTCCAATTGTTCCTCTGTCATCAAATTCGCAATTGTACTTCTTTGAAAGCTCTGTAAATATTTTCTCTGCACCTTCATTTAACTTCTTAGAAAGTGGAAGTACACCAATTTTTACCGGTGCAAGTGCTGGATGGAAATGAAGCACTGTACGAACATCGCTCTTGCCGTCTTTTCCAACCTCTTCCTCATCATATGCTGCGCAAAGGAATGCAAGCACCACACGGTCTGCTCCAAGTGAAGGCTCAATAACGTATGGTAAGTATTTTTCATTTGTCTCATCATCAAAATATGTAAGATCCTGACCTGAAACATTCTGATGCTGGGTAAGGTCGTAATCTGTACGGCTTGCAATACCCCAAAGCTCGCCCCAACCAAATGGGAATAAGAACTCGATATCTGTAGTACCTGTAGAGTAGAATGAAAGCTCCTCTGGGTCATGATCACGAAGACGCATCTCATCCTCCTTCATGCCAAGGCTGATTAACCAATCACGGCAGAAGCCTCTCCAGTATTGGAACCACTCGTCCTGTGTGCCTGGCTTGCAGAAGAATTCAAGCTCCATCTGCTCAAACTCACGTGTACGGAATGTAAAGTTACCAGGTGTGATTTCGTTACGGAATGACTTACCAATCTGTCCTATACCAAATGGAACCTTTTTACGGGATGTACGCTGAACATTCTTAAAGTTTACGAAAATACCCTGAGCTGTCTCTGGACGAAGGTAAACTGTGTTTTTAGCATCCTCAGTAACACCCTGGAAGGTTTTGAACATAAGGTTGAATTCACGAATATCTGTGAAATTGTGCTTTCCACATGATGGACATGGCACATTGTTGCTTTCGATGAATTCCTTCATCTCATCCTTGCTCCAACCATCAACTGATGTTTCAAGCTTGATATTATTGTCAGCAGCAAAATCCTCGATAATTTTGTCTGCTCTAAATCTCTCATGACATTCCTTACAATCCATAAGTGGATCTGAGAATGAACCTAAATGACCTGATGCAACCCATGTCTGTGGATTCATAAGAATAGCACAATCAACACCTACATTGTATTTGTTCTCCTGAACGAACTTCTGCCACCATGCTTTTTTTACATTGTTTTTAAGTTCAACTCCAAGATTACCATAATCCCATGTATTAGCCAGTCCTCCGTATATTTCAGAACCTGCATACACAAATCCTCTAGCCTTGGCTAAAGCAATTATTTTGTCCATTGATTTTTCCATGTTAGATATTTCCCTTCTTTTTATTCCTTTGTATAAATAATGAATACCAAATCTGTGGCATCCTCATTTTCATCTGCCTGTGTGATAGTAACTGTGTCACCATCATCTAATGTAATATCTCCGTTAGATACATAGGTTATATTTCCCGGCACATTCACGGTGATATTCTGCCCTACACATATTACATTTGAGCCTGCAAAAAGTGTAGCTGCATCCACAGTCCCCGCTTCAAGCAATGTGCCATCTGCCACACTACTATATAGCTGGCTGAAATCATAGCCAGCGGCAACTGCGTCCTCATAAGAGCCCATATAGGTCTCGTAGGATGTGAAAGTTGCGTAGCACTGGGCATCCTTGTATGTGGTTTTAACATAAGCTTTATCTTTTTTTACCGAAACCTTGTTTAAATGAATGGCATCCTCACCATAGGTTTCGTTAAAGCTAGCTATCAAATCCTTGGTGTAGCTTTTCAATTCTGATGGAGAATAAACCTCGGTATCAAAATCTGTCACCTCTTCAAATACAACCTGCCCATTTTCTTTGAAGGTGATGGTGGAAGTGTCAGCAGACCTTCCAGAAACAAGTAATACCTGCACCAACTTTACAATTCCAAAGATTATCAAGGCAAAAACAATGGCAATACAAACGCCAAATATGAAGCGGTTGCGCATCACCTCACGCTGTCTTCTGCGCCTTCTGGCCTCCTGAAGCTCCCGTGAAGCAACTCCTTGCCTAGGTCTGGCGGAAGCATTTCTAGAACGCATGCCCGAGCCTGACCTGGTATTGTTACTACTCATAAAAAATCCTCACTCTTATATTTATGTGACCTATAGTTTAACCTATAGGAATCTAAAATTCTAGTCAACTCCTCTTCTGTCTCACTATTCAAGACAAAAGTATACAACTTTTCGATGTTTGATGAAACAATAAATTGCATTGCATACAAAGTGGATGATGAAATTGTTGTTCCTAATTCCTTACTTGCGCAGGACTTACACAGCATTCCATGCCTTTTTATGGAAAATGCTTCCAGGTTTTCCTTTTTTCCACAGCATGTGCATGTAAAAACATTTGGATATTCCCCGTCTATAACCCAGGTTTTCAAATCATATATGTCTTTCAGCAATCTGTGACTAAACTTTCCTGATTCTACCGCCTTTAAGCTCTGATACAATAGTGCCAGACGATTTCTTTCATCTACGCCTTCCACTGATAAAAAATCTGCAACCTCTAGAAAATAAGACCCTAGACACACCCTATCGTAATCCATTACTAAATCTCTGAAATAGTTTGAGATATTTGCTTTACTGATGTGATAGGAGCTGCGTCCTTCAAAGGCTTCAAATGTGCCAAAGCAAAAGGGTGAACAGGCAGCCACAAGCGGATTGTTTGGTCTTCTGGCTCCTTTGGCAAAAGCAGTAATCCTGCCTGATTCTTTTGTAAGAATAACCAGCCTTCTATCAAATTCTCCCACATCAGAAACTGAAAGCACAATCCCAGTCAGGGTCACAAGTCCCATTTAGCTTAAGTCCTCTTTTTTATATCCAAAATTCTTTAATTCAAATTCACTGTCTCGCCAGTCTTTTTTTACCTTAACAAACAGCTTCAGGTTTACCTTTGCATCCAACAGCTTTTCAATCTCATAGCGGGAATTTGTGCCGATTTTTTTAATCATAGCACCACCCTTTCCTATGATTATGCCCTTGTGGGAATTTTTCTCGCATATAATGGTAGCTTCTATGTCCCACATAGGCTTTGCACCTGGTCTTTCCTTCATGCTGTCAATAAGAATTGCAATGCCGTGAGGCACTTCATCATTTAATGCATGCAAGGACTTCTCCCTGATAATTTCAGCTGTTATCTCTCTCAAGGTCTGGTTGGTGACAGTCTCTTCGTCATAAAAGGCTGGACCTTCTGGCAGATGCTTGAAAATAGTGGCCAGCAAATCGTCACAGCCAGTTCCCTCCATGGCAGAAACAGGAACAACCTCTATAAAATCACACAAATCCTTGTAGGCACTTATAGTCTCACCCACCTTGGCACCATCAGCCATATCTATTTTATTGATAACCAGGATAACCGGAGCATCCACAGTAGACAAAAGCTCTGCGATTTTCTTGTCGCCAGCTCCTACCTTCACATCTGGTTCTATAAGCCACAAAATCAAATCCACATCATTGATTGTACCCTTAGCCGCAGACATCATGTACTCTCCCAGCTTGTTTTTAGCCTGATGCATTCCTGGTGTGTCAAGAAAAACTATCTGACCCACATTTTCGTCTGTGTAAACTGTCTGTATTCTGTTTCTTGTAGTCTGAGGCTTGTTACTTGTTATGGCTATTTTTTGTCCGATAATGTGGTTCATTAATGTACTTTTTCCCACATTTGGACGACCTACTATGGTAACAAAGCCTGATTTAAATCCTTCACTCATTCTAATTATATAAACTTTCTATATTGTTAAATATTGTTTTATTTGCTTCTATAACAGATTCATTGCCCACAACGCAGATATATCCCTGCTCCATTGCTGCATCCACTGGTGCTGCAAGTGCTTTGATATCTTCCACTGTGGCATCCAGAACCTGATTTCTGGTGCGTTGTAAATCTTCGTATGTAATTCCGGATAGATAAGAATTCAATCCCCTAAGCCCTCGCTGTGAAGGTGTAAGAGGTGTATCCATACTGCTTATAGTACCGATGATATATTTGGTCATATCTCTGTCGTCAACATCAAAGTTTCTTAGGTAATCCCCGGTTTCCTTAAACACCTTTAAAGTCTCTGTAAGATTCGGGTCACGATATGACACAAACACCATATCCCCTTGTCTGCTGGAATTCATGTTGCAGCCATAGGCACCTCCCTGTACTCTTACCTTTATCCAGAAATAATCGTATCCCAAAATGGTATTTAAAAGCTTGTAGGCTCCATTGTATTCAAAGCCTGCTTTGGTGAAATCACCAGCCATAGCTACATATTGAATCTGGGATGCATCCTTTAACGCCTCCCTCACAGGATGTATTTCAAAGCTGTCCTCTCCCTCGAAGGAAAGCTTTTCCTGGGTCAGGCGTGGGCAAATAACCCCTACCAAACGTCTGGCCTGATTTAGTACCTCAGTTTTTCCAGTGGATGAAATAATAAGCCTATCCTTTGAAAAAATTATCTGGCACATTCTAGTGAGCTTTTCAATCAGCTCTTCCTTTTTGTCATCAAAATTTTCTTCTAAATCTTCTAAGAATCTATAGAATCTTAATCCGCTTCCCAAATCAGCTATGTTTGCTCTCTTTGAAAATCCACATCTGGCGCGGGTGGCTGCCACTTGATTTCCTCTGGCATTTAAAATGTACTCCATATGGGATTTTTCTGCTGTAATGCGTTCCTTCAGACGCTTTTCATCAGAAAATTTTGTATTGCAAAGCATTTCAAGTGCCAATTCACAGGCTTTGTCTGCCTCTTCATATATAAATTTCGACCTTACCTCAAAGGTGAGTCTGTATTCATCATGGCTATTCCATACATCATGCACAGCTGTGGTGGTGGTAATGCCACCTGTATGAAGATACATTTCATTGCTAAAATCAGTGTATGTATAGTTTTTAGTATCCAACAGTCCGATTGTGCGCTCAAGCAAAGACACATAAGGAACCTCTGACAATGGCAAGTCACTGATGTCAAATACCATATTGAAATAATGAATGCCATTGGTGCTAAGCTTATGATGTAAAATTCTGATGCCGTCCTCATCATGCACTGTCAAATCTATTGGTCTTGCCTCTCTGGTAAGATCCAATCGACTGAGCATTGGGATTTTCTGCAAATCTTCCTTTGGGCTAGGAGTCTGCTGGTACTCCTTTAAGTATGCTGTGTGTCTTACTATTTCTTCTATTTCTTCCTTGGAAAGAGAAGCCTTTTTTTCTGCCAATGCCTTTCTTAGGGTTTCATCATCTGCTGTGGTGAGCCCCTGCTTTGGTCTAAGGGTAACTATAGACTTATGATTATTGGACAGCAGATACACATCTGCAATGTAATCAAAAAGTCCATTCTCCACTCTGGATTTTATCTTGTCTAAAATCTCTACCCCGTGTAGATGCAAAAATGGTCTGTTTTTATCATAAAGCCAGCTGTCTAAAAGCTGTAGACCTATAATAAGTCCCTTTGGTGCGCTGCCAAAATCCAGTTCTCTGGCTCTAAACTGTTCTTCGTTTATAGCTGCAAATAAAGTCTTTTTATCGATGCCTTTTTCTATCTCAGACCTGAGAGTGCTTTCTATAATATCTACAAAGCGGTCTTTATCCTCCTCATTTGCCCCATGGGCAACAATGGAAAAATACATTTGCCTTTGGGATGATTCAAATGAACAGTCCACATCTTCCGCAATATCTGCATCTATGAGTGCCTTGTAAAGTGGTGCTCCCGGAGCAGATACCAAGGCATAGTTTAATACGTCAAATGCCCTGTACATATTAGGGTCTAGCACGTCTCCTATGCACACATTGTAGGACAGATATGTGTTGTTTTTAGTGTCCTGGTCAGCTCCAATAGGATAATCCAAAGTCACCTCTACAGGCTTTTCGAATGGCTTTTGCAGCTGAATCTCAGAATCAACCTGCAGGTAATCATAATAGCGGAGATATTTTGTATCTAAATACTCTAAAATATCATCTATATCCACATCACCATATATGTATATGTAGGAATTGCTTGGATGGTAATATTTGCTGTGGAATTCCAAAAAATCCTCGTAGGTAAGGGTAGGAATCACCTTTGGGTCTCCGCCAGATTCAATGGCATAGGTGGTATCAGGAAATAATGAATTTAAAATCTGCCTTGATAACACATCATCAGGAGAAGAATATGCTCCCTTCATCTCATTGTAAACAACACCATTAATGGTCAAATCACTATCTGGATTTTCCATTTCATAGTGCCAGCCTTCCTGCTCAAATATTTCACGATATTTGTAAATATTTGGGTGAAAAACCGCATCCATGTACACATCGATAAGATTCATGTAATCTGCATCGTTTGTGCTGGCAATGGGATATACAGTCTTGTCAGGATAAGTCATTGCATTTAAAAAAGTGTTCAGACTTCCCTTCACAAGCTCTACAAATGGGTCCTTCACAGGGTATTTATCTGAGCCGCATAAAACTGTATGCTCCACAATATGTGCCACTCCTGTAGAATCTTTTGGAGGAGTCCTAAATCCTATGTAAAAGACCTTATTAGTATCATCATTTGAGATAAAACAAATGCGAGCCTTGGTCTTTTTATGCTCAAAAATAAACCCCAGGGAATCCAACCCCTCCAGTTTTTCTTCCTTTAATAATTCGTACGCTTTATTCAATGTATTACCTTTCTAAACTACTGCTGCATTAAATGTACATCCAGCTGATTAAAGCAAATCTCCACACCAGCTTCATCAAATCTGTTTTTGATTTCCTCCAGGGTGTCCCATTTGCCTCTCCAAAAATGGCTGATTTCTATAGGAAATCGAAGTCCCAACAAAACTGAGCTGTCTGCAAGCTCAGATACAAACACCTGAATAGGTTCATCATGTGTCAGATACTCATAATTATTGGCAATGTCTAGCAATATTTCCTTTGCCTTTTTTATATCGCTGCTATAGCTGATTCCAACTGTCTCATTGAACATTCTATAGGACTGTGCAGTGCAGTTTGTCAATGAAGCTGATGACAGTTTACCATTTGGAATCTGCACAAACCTTCCATCTATTGTCTTTAAAGTTGTGTAAATAATATTTATCTTTACAACGGTACCCTCCTGGGCTGATGCATGCTCTATTATGTAGTCTCCCACCCTGAAAGGATGCATTAAAAGTATCAGGACTCCTCCTGCAAAATTCGATAAAGCCCCCTGCAAGGCAAGACCAATAGTGACACCTAAGCCTGCAACTGCTGCAGATATAGATGTGGTGGTGACTCCAAATAAGCCTAATATGATGGTAAGCAAAATGATGTAGAGAATCCATTTAAGCAGTGATTCAAGAAATGTCTCCACACCAGGATCTACATCCTTTAAATTCATAGCCTTGTGAAATAGCTTTATAATACCTTTTATAATCTGAACGCCTATGACAAATACAATGAGCGCCACTATAGCACTCCAGAAAAAGCTCCAAAACTTAGGAATGAGATTTTCCAACTGCTGCTGGAAAACTCCAGTCTGAATATCTTCAACCAACTCATCTGCTGTGACAGTTTCTACTGTATCCATGAAATCTCCTTTTCTGTAAAATATCTTAAAAATTCTTGTTTATTTTAATGCAGACTAAAGAACCCCCATTAAACACACCATTACATTTTAGCACACTTTGTTATACGAAAAAAGACAGCAGTTACGCTGTCTTAAGTCATTATATCTGATGAATAAACAATCCGCTTCTAAGCTTTGGTTCGAACCAGGTAGACTTTGGAGGCATTAATAGCCCTGCATCAGCCACGTTAAAAAGCTCTGAAATGCTGGTAGGATACATAGCAAATGCCACCTTACAATCCATGGCACATCTTCGCTCTAATTCCTCTAGCCCACGGATTCCTCCCACAAAATCAATCCTGTCACTTGTCTTTGGGTCATCAATTCCAAATAATGGTTCAAGCACCAGATTTTGCAGCAAAGCTACGTCCAGTCCATCCACAGGGTCATCACTTAAAAGCTCCTCTCTTACCTGGTACAAATGCCAGGTCTCATCCAAAAACATGCTCCACTGACCTTTTTTATCAGGTCTGATAGGCTCTTTAGATGAACTGATAAGTTCTGCCACGCTATCCAATTCCTCGAAAAGCTCTTCTGAGGTAAGCCCGTTCATATCTTTGATTACTCTATTGTAATCGTAGATTTTCAACTCATCATCAGGAAACAGCACAGACAAGAAATAATTAAATGGTTCTTTTCCTGTAAACTCAGGATTTTCCTCTCTGCGCTTTAATCCTACCTTTACAGCACTGGCTGCTCTATGATGTCCATCTGCAATATAAATGGAATCCATTTTATCAAATGTGTCGGCGATGAGTGCAATAGTAACCATATCATCTACCACCCAACATCTGTGTCTCACACCATCATCTGCCACAAAATCGTAGACTGGTTTTCTTGATTTTGTTTTTGATACAATGCTGGAAATGGTTGCATCAGCTCTATAAGCTAAAAATATAGGACCAGTCTGAGCATTGCAGGTATCCACATGACGGATTCTATCCTGCTCCTTCTCAGCTCTAGTGTTCTCATGCTTTTTTATAACTCCGTTTACATAGTCGTCAATAGAAGCACATGCCACAATACCAGTCTGGGAACGCCCATCCATTGTAAGCTCATATATGTAATAAAATCTCTGGGAATCCTTTATAAACCTGCCCTTTTCTATCCAGTCATTCAGCATTTCAGCTGCTTTTGCATACACCTCGTCAGAATACATATCTACATCAGGAGCAAACTGTGTCTCTGGTCTATCAATAGCAAGAAAAGAATCAGGGGCATTTTTAACTTTTTCGTATGCTTCAGCACGACTGTAAACATCATAAGGAAGTGCTGCTATTTTTTCTGCCTCATCCTTTGCAGGTCTAACAGCTGGAAAGGGAACTATAAGTGCCATTATTTAACCACCCTTACCTTTATTACGCCATCAATTTTTTCGATTTCTGAAAGCACTGAGTCAGGAAGTTTTGTGCCTAAATCAAGCAATGTGTAAGCATAGTCGCCACGGCTCTTGTTTGTCATATCCTCAACGTTTATATTGTCCTTGCTAAGCAAAGTTGTGAAGGATGCAATAAGACCAGCCTTATTCTTGTGAAGGATTGCTACACGACCTTCAGCTGTGCAAATGCCCATATTGCAGTCAGGATAGTTTACAGAATGGGTAATGTTACCA
>CAMNPQ010000086.1 GCA_946548305.1 uncultured Pseudobutyrivibrio sp. | reverse complement strand
TCAAACCATCTTCTGAACTTCCAATGCACACGGCAGTACTTAGAAACAGACCAGAAGTGAATGCTACAGTACATACCCATAGCATGTATGCCACCATCTGCGCTATGGGAGAAAATCCAGAGCTTCGTCCAATCACACCACCTCAGTGTGAATTCACACCTGTAGGTATTGTCAGCTTTACAATGCCAGGTTCGGATGAAGTTGCAGACAAGGTGAAGAATACACTTGGTGAAAAAGGGCTGGTTTGCCTTATCAAAAATCATGGAATGTTTTCTTGTGGCAAGAGCATGAAGCAGGCTATGCATGCGACAATCTATACAGAGGAAATGGCTCAAACAACAGTTATCGCAAAGACACTGGGCACATACGAGCCAATGTCAAAGGAAGCTGAAAAGGCTATGCAAGACCTTATCGCAGCCGACCAAGCCGTATAACGTAGAACAATTTACATATCACTATAAGGTGGTAGGCAACAAGCTCTTAGGTTTCTGAATGAAGCGTGTTAGCTGAATGAAGAAACACTAAGGCTTGTAGCCGTAACCACCGATTTGGAGGATTAGAAAATGAGAAAATTAGCATTGTGTACATCTCTTCCTGAGGAGGAGCTGGCAAAGATAAAAAAAGAATGCGAAGTCACCATTTGTGGCGAATTAAAGCACGGCAAAGGAAATGTCACCGAGGACATGACACGACAGGAGTGCATGGGTGCAGAAATCGTTGTGCTGGGGGATGAAGTGGCAGGAGCTGACACAATAAATGCCTGGATTGAGTCTGGCATGAAATTCATAGGTGTTGCAAAGGGTACTCCTGTAACAGTTGATAATGAGGCATTAAAGGCAGCAGGCATTCAGCTTACATATACACCAGGCAGAAATGCAGTAGCCGTTGCAGAATATTGCATGGGTATGATGATTGCCTCTACAAGATTTATGACAAGAGCAGTTGCGGGGCTTTTGATGGGTGAGCATTTAGGTGATCCTGTGGATGATATCTACAATGTTCCAGATGTGAAAAATGTAATCTGGGGTCCACTTGATGAGAACCACCCATACACTGATTATGGCATTGGTTTCGAGCTTTATGGTAAAAAGTTAGGATTAGCAGGTTATGGTGCAATAGGACGTGAGGTGGCAAAGCGTGCCATGGCATTTGGCATGGAGATACTTGCTTACGACCCATATCTTGATGCATCAAAGATTGAAGAGACAGGGGCAAAGGCAGTTTCACTTGATGAGATGCTTACACAGTGTGATATCTTAAGCATTCATTTGCCTGTAGTTCCATCTACCAGAGGCATTGTAAATAAGGATTGGTTCTCAAAGATGAAACCTACAGCTTTTGTTATCAATACAGCCAGAGCAGCTGTTATTGACCAAAGGGATTTTGTGGAAGCATTAGAAAACAAGACAATAGCTGGTGCAGCAGTTGATGTGTACTGGCAGGAGCCTGTTCCAGCAAATCATCCACTTTTAAAAATGAAGAATGTGCTTTGTTCACCTCATTTTGCTGGTCTCACTACTGATGTGGATGGCTGGTCAGGAAGAAAGATGGCAGAAAATGTAAATGCATATCTTGCTGGGGAAAAATTACCTTATGTTTGGACTAAATAAATGAAAGAGAAAATAAGATATAGCGGAAAGCACTGGCTCACAATTTTTTTATGTTTTTTGTTGTTTTTACTAGCCAATGCATCTACCGCAGATTCAGAAAATATCATTTTACCAAAGCTTTCAGAAGCAAATGGATGGGACTACAGTTTAGTCCTGTCCCTTGCTACTGTAGCAGGAGTCAGCTCAGTCGTAGGAAACCTGTTGCTTGGAAAGCTGTGTGAAAAGTTTGGAGGCAAATTTTCCATAATACTAGGATTGGTTTTAACATCGGTTTTTGTATTTATATATGGAACAGCAAAAAGCTACCCAGTGTTCGTATTTGGGTTGATTGGAACAATATGCTGCGGGCAGTCGGTTTCCTTTTTTGGGGCAAATTCAATTGTGGCAAACTGGTTTCCTAAAACAAAGGGTCTTGCTATGGGATTTATTTCAGTGGGACCACCTGTTGGAACTATAGTAATGGTTTCCATACTAAACGAGGTAATAGCAAAGACTTCTCTTAGAGGCGGTGTAATTGCCATTGTGGCTGCACTTATAATTATGGCATTAGTGAGTCTTTTGTTTATTCATAACACACCAGAGGAGGCCGGCACTACACCTGATAATTTAAAAGCTTCAGCCAGGTCTTCAAAAGAGCCGTCCATAGAAGGAAAATTGACACCAAACGACCTATTGAAATCAAAAGCATTTTGGAGTGTAGCCGCCATTTGTGGAATATGTAATATGTCTCAGACCGGACTTATGGCACAGTGGCTGGTGCGCTACTCAGGAAGTGGAATATCTGAAGGAAAAGCCGCATTTATGCTGTCAGTCTGTGCTGTATGTGGCATATTTGGCAGCATGATATCAGGAACTATAGAAAATAAGCTTGGCACAAAAAAAGGGTTCATGGTGCTTGCCATTTGGTTTATTTTGGCATTGCTTTTAAATTTTACCAATGTGATGCCATTGGTTTATTTATCAGTTCCAATGTTTGGCTTGTCTATAACCCTGTATCAAATATTTATGCCAGCATTTGAACTTTCAGTTTTTGGCAAGGAAAACTTTAAGGTGGTAAACGGGCTGGTATTTCCTATAGTTTGCATGTGCGGACAGCTGACATTTTTAGTGATTGCTTTATGTTTAAGGACATTCGGGGAGGTAAGATTTGCATATATCGTATTTGCGATACTGCTAGCTGTAGCAATCGGGCTATCAAGACGATTATAATTACCTCACCACAACCTTATTTCTACCAGTTTCTTTGGCTTCGTACAATGCTCCGTCAATGCGCTTTAAAATACTGTCTGGAGTGTCGTTTGGTTTCATAACTGTAACGCCTAGGCTTATGGTGATACTGCCCACCTTTTCAATGGAAAGACTAGCCACCTGCATTCGCAGACTTTCGCAGAATTCTTTGGCCTCTTCAATGGAAAGGTCGGGTTTTATTCCTATAAATTCCTCGCCGCCCCAGCGACCCAGTATATCTTTTTCTCCAAAGCGATTTTTCACACCATTGCATACGGAAGAAAGCACCACATCCCCCATGTCATGACCGTAGGTATCATTCACCCGTTTAAAATGATCTATATCAATCATTACAACAGCGATACTTTTGTACAGCTTTTGCTGTTTCAAAAAAGTCTGCATATGGGAGTCAAGAGCGCGTCTATTATAAACCTGAGTGAGAGGGTCTATGGTGGCTTCCTTGTACAGCTGTTCTGCAGCACTTCTTAAATCCTTTGTGGTGGATTCAAGGAAGTTTACCAGACGCACAGGCAAAGGCACAAAACCGTCTTCATGTTCATCTAAATACTCTTTTAAATATTTTTGTGATGGTGGTTTCCTGATTCTGTCTTTTTCATCAGGTCTTTCACCTTCTCGCATGCCTATTACTACACAGGAGGCATTTAAAAATCCTCTCAGACCATCGGCATGGAGTATTTCACCATAGCCATGTCCCCAAGTGGCTGTATCACAGATGTTTTGAAAAAATTCAAACTCAAGCTCAGCCATATTATCCCCCATAAGCATTCTTCTGGACATGCACACATATATAAGCACAGCCTCTGGAGCAAAATCATCAAGCTTCAAAGCAGCCACAGAAGCTTCATCTAACATAATATCTGCTGTGGAATAGCTAAGGCTGACTGAACTTCCCACAGGGATTTCAGTTGCAAAGGCCAGTGCACCGTCCTTATGATAGTCGAGAGCCACTCTAGCAAGAGGATGACCATTTTCTCGCAAAAAGAGTGGGAATGAACAGGTATTTTCAAAGAAGTACTGATTCATGCCTATTCCTAAATGGTCTTTATATATATCAAAGGCAGGCTTGCCGTTGATTTCATACACAATACCAGTGTCGTTTGACTTAGTTACCACAAGCTCCTTTCCTAAAGGACGGAAGCCTAAATTATAGTAGTGGCACAGGTGTAAATCCTTTCCATAGAAGGCGATAGCTATGATGGCACGCTCGTAAATAGTATTTTTATAAAAAATCTTTGAGCGGTCGTCTCCCATGCTAGGAGTGCCAGCCAAGGCACCAAACACAACAATATTTGGGTCGAACTCATTAATCTTATCTATAAATCTTTCAGGGCACAGGGCAAAATCTGATGACATCATAAGTACGCCCTGAATATCGGAAATCTGGGCTAGTACAGGCTTATACATCTCACCTGCTTCAAGGGGACTGATATTGGTGCAATCAAAAACATTTATCTGAAAATCACTTGAATCAAAAAATAATATGGTACACACTTTATAGGGAATTGAGTGTGTCTCTCTGGATAGCGCACCATGACCAGTCATGCCAAACACAGCAACCTCAGGCAATGCAGAGGTGATAAAGTCCAAGTCCTTCTGAATGGATTCGCTGTTACAGTCTGGCTCAAAAATCTGCATAATTGCTTTTTTGTTAGCACGATATTCAGACAGCTTCCTAATAGCGCCAATCATTTCTGTTAAGTTACAATCATAATCAATTACATATCTGTACTGTTTCATTTTTATCCCCTGAAAATTTGACATTGATTGCGATACAAAAGGATTATCTCAAAAAATTGTTACATTAGTGTGAATAGAAGATGAGGAAATTGGTAATACTGCAAAGAATTTCTGAAAATAATTGCATGAAAACTTCTTCCATCATGAGAAAATATATGATATTTGCAAATAAAGGAAAATAAAAAGAAATGACCAGGTATGACTATACAAAAAATCCTTATAGAATAATACTAGATTTTTTTAGATTGGAAGGATTTAACTATGAATAAAACAAAAATAAAAGTGGGTGTATTATCCCTTTGTGCAGTGGCTCTTTCTTATATGGCACTTTCTCCTATAATAGCCAGTATTTCTGCTGAATTTGTCGGTGTAAATGAGACATTGCCCCAGATGGTGTTTACCTTGCCTAGCTTGCTTTTTATAGTGTGCTCACCACTTAGCGGAATAGCCATGAGCTACATAAATAAAAAGGCGATTGCTTTATTCTCGTTGGCATGCTATTTGGTGGGAGGATTATTTCCATTCTTTTTTAATTCAAATATTTACGAATTACTCATTGGCAGCGCAATCATTGGTGTAGGCATTGGATTTATGATGCCACTTGTCAATGGATTTATAGTTCAGTATTTTGACAAAAACGAGAGAGCACAGCTAATGGGGCTGAATGCCACATTTACAGCTCTTGGAGCACTTTTTTTTATATTTGCAGGAGGACAGCTTGCCAGATTTGGATGGAGATACACTTATCTTGTATTTGCATTTGTTGGAGTAGTCATACTTTTGGCAGTGGTATGTCTTCCAAAGGGTGAACCGGAAAAGGCAGTGGAAAATAATGGAAAAAGCAACAGTGCATTTGAAATGAACCCTTATATACTAGGTCTTTTTATTATAGGTATTATTTATTTCATAATGCAAAATTCCTTCAATACCAATTCATCAGCCTATGTGGTAGAAATCATGGAAGCAGGCGCTGAGGTTGCCAGCCTTGTTACCATGATAAACACAGTAGGCGGCATAATTGCAGGTATGACATTTAAAAACCTTGCTGGCAAATTTGGCTCTCAGATTGAAACAGTGACACTATTTGTAATTGCCATAGGATTTTTCATTTCATATTTTGCCACAAATTTTATTGGGGTAGCTGTCGCTAGTTTTTTGATTGGCTTTGGATTTGCTATTATGAACGCAGCAGGGTCATATTTGCTATCGTTAAACACCAGACCAGAAACAAATTCATTTACAGTCTCTATATATCTGGCATTGATAAACACAGGAGCAGCTATTTCCCCCATAGTTGTAAATGCACTTGCTGGAATGTTTGGTGAGGGAATAGCCATAAAGTTTATGATGGTTGCCATAGTTTTGGTTGCCACAGCTGCATATTCATTTATACTAAATAAAAGACGTTAACAAATTGTAAAGGGAGTTTTTATGTCAAATAAATCCAGCTTTGATAGATTAAAAATAGAAGTCTCTGATAAACGAATTGAGATGGAGCATTTTCATCAGTATGCGGAACTTTGCTATGTGCTGCAAGGACGCATGGAGCTTGAAATGGGCATGGAGAAGGTGGTTCTGTTTGAGGAAGGAATTTACCTTATCAATGCAAATAAAAGGCATACAATCAGGCTGTCAGAGGATGGATTGATTGTTAAGGTATGCATTTCCTTTGAGCTTTTAAGTGAGGTGCTTGATTCCATAGATGTACGTTTTTTGTGTAATAGCAATATGGGAGAAAATGAACACTACGACAAGCTTAGGGAAAAAATAAAGGGGCTTCTGTCTCACTATATAAATACAGATTCTAATACATACGAATTTGGATATCTGGCTTTGTGCTACGAGCTACTTGATGTATTAGCAGTCAACTTTATGGTTCGAGACATAGATATGAGGAAAAATCAGGATGAAAATAAAAATACTCGTATCACTCAGATTAATAATTATGTGAGAGGCAATTACAAAAGTCAGTTATCCCTAAAGGATTTGGCAGATAAGCTGTATTTGTCAGAGGCATATTTATCCAGATTTTTCAAAAAGACCTATGGCATGACTTTCTTAAAATATGTCACAAACATCAGAGCCAGCCATGCTTATGATGATTTGCTAAATACAGAGGAGTCCATTACTAAAATAGCTTATGATAATGGATTCCAGACTGTTGCAAATTTTAACAAAACCTTTAAGCGGATATATGGACAGACTCCATCTGAAATAAGAAAAAATCAGTGTAAGGAAGATGAAAGCTGTGCTTCTGATAGCAACAAAAAACTGAAGCAACGAGTAGAACAGTATATGAAGGAAGGTGGCTTCTCTGAGGTTACCTCAGAGGTAGGCGATGAAATATTTGTCAATTCTTCTATTGGGGATTATGATATCTTACAATCATCTGGCTGTTGCTATAGGAACGCCATAAATGTAGGTTCGGCAGATGATATGCTAAAAGCAGAGGTGAGAGAGCATATAGCTATTTTAGCTGACGAACTGCATTTTGAATATGCCAGATTTTGGAATATGTTCAACGAAAACACTTTTCTGGACCTTGCTGCCGGGGACGGTAATTTCAACTTTTCGAAAATAGACAGTATTATAGATTTTTTGCTGGAACATAATATCAAACCAGCTATGGAACTGGGAATTAAGCCAAGGCGAATTCAAGGCAGTGTAAATCAGCCTATTGTAAAAGAAGAAAATCAAGACATCAGATATGATTGCGAAATGTGGGATGCTTTGATGAATGCCCTATTTGAGCATCTAAATGACAGGTATGGTGTAGATGTTGCTTCTGAATGGGTGGTGGAGCTGTGGCTGGATGAGAGGGCGGATAATATACCAGGCTATGACTATTTCAAGCTGTTTACAAGCACTGCTAAAATTGTAAAAAAATACAATAAGCACATGCGTATTGGTGGTTGTGGCATTAGGGATGACCGTGGAAAAGAACAAATAACTGAATTTCTGTCCACCTGGCACCAGCAGGAAATACTACCCGATTATATCTCAATGATACATTTTCCTTATGTGAGTGGTGAGATAAAAAACGATTTATACTCTAGAAGAAACACTGACAACGATTCCCTGTATCATGCCATTGAGCAGTTGAAAGCCAGCATGAAAGCCGCTGGATTTGAAGATAACACTCCTATATTTATCAGTGAGTGGAGTAACACCATATCAGATAGAAATGCAATAAATGACTCTTGTTTCAAAGGAGCCTACGTTTTAAAAAATCTAATTCAAAACATAGACACAACAGCTGGCATAGGATATTTTCTGGCAACAGACAGAATAGTGGAGTATTCAGACACCAATGAAAAGCTTTTTGGTGGCACAGGACTTATCACAAAGGACAGTATTTTCAAACCAGCTGCCTTTGCCTTTGATTTTATGCGCAGGCTAAAGCCAAAGATTCTAAGTCGAGGGAAAAATTATCTTATAACCATAGATGAAAATGAGAATCTTTTTATAGTTTGTCATAACCAGAAAAAGCTAAACTACAATTATTATTTTTCCGGGGAAGCTGATATAGATAGAGAATCTTTATGGAAATACAATGAGGATAATGATAATTTAGAAATCAATTTTTCCATAGACAATGTGAACTGCCTAGGCTATAAAGCCCGTACTTACAGAGTAAATGAAGAACACGGCAGCATCTTGGATATATGGGAGAGCTTAGACTTTGATAACAATCTTTCAAAGGATGATATTCGATTCTGTCGAAAGATTTGTCAGCCAAATTTATCAATTTCAACTATAGCAACAGAAGATAAAAAGCTATGCTTTAATTTGGTTATGAAGGCAAATGAAATTGCCTGCATCAGTTTGAAAGCATTGAATAAATAATTTTAGCAATGGCAGATTCTAGGAATCTGCCATTAAATATTTCACTAGGTCTTGTTTTGACTTTAATTGCCTCAGATATTCTAAATCATAAATCCTATTACATAAAAGAATCTTTAAATGAGAATGGCGTTTATTTTTATTTTTTATCTATATACTTGGCACGATAGTATTCACTAATTGTAAGGATGAAACATTCAACAGCAATCATCCATTCTGTAGGTCCTGATTCTGAGCACATAAGCTGTCTTGTTGCATATTTCAAAAATTGAGATTCTGCATTACCAGTGTGCCATACTTTACATTTCTTTGTGGCAAGTTTTTCAAAAACATTTGTCATATCAATTGTTTCAGTAAATTCGATGGTGTTTATAAACACTATGGAGTTTTTATCAAGGCTGTCTATACTATTTAGCATTTCTGGTACCAGGCAGTCGTAATCAGAGTCTTTACCAGTTTTCCAAAGATTTTGCTGTAAAGAATAAATAGAAAACAGTCTCAGGGGAAAATAGAAATGCACATGTGAAGCACTGTAAAGTTCATCCACTAATTCTTCCAAAAGTTCTTCATTTATGCTGTCAGTATAAAGACTAAGTGATTTTTCAATATTAGCTCCAATTTCATGGATAAGGGTGGATGCCTCTGTGGTCTTTTTTCTTTTGACCATTCTGTTGTAGTACACATATGAAGATGCAGCAGTCTGAAGGGAATGCCTGAAATCAGAAAAACTTTCATAACCAAGCTTTTGCACAAGTCGCCACACAGTTGTACGGGAGGAATCAGTAAGCTCTGCTACATCATATATGGTGACCTTTTTCATATCATCCAAATTCGTAAGAATTCTTCTAGCCAGTTCTTTGTATACACTTTCTGAAGGCTCAGAGTTGTATAGCTCTGTGAGAGCTTGAATAACATTCATAAAAAATCTCCTTAAAAATACCTGTTTATATATCATTTTATAGCAATATTATAAATCATTCAAGGAAAAGGTTCACAAAATAGGAATAAAAATATCAATATTAAAACCTATTATTCGCACGATGGAAACTTATATTTCAAACTAGAACACAGAAAATTCACAAAAATATTAATCTTAATATATCAAATGAATCAAAAATGTTTAGGAGGTATTTACATGAAATTCAGTATGGTAGCAGACATTATGTTTGTTGCACCAGGAGAACACGGCCCAGTTTGGCCAGATACAGATGGTGTTATTGAGGCTATGAAGCTTGCAAAAGAGAATGGTTTAGATGGCATTGAGATGTTCGATTATGAAGGCCGTGATCTTGACAAGTTAAATGAAGCAGCAAAGGATCTTGGTCTTGAATTTGTTTCTTTTTGTGCAAAGAACGGAAAGCTTTGGGGCGTTCCTGACAAAATAGATGAATTTGAAGCAGGATTTGTAGAGAGTATTCCAGCAGCAAAAAAATTAAACTGCAAAAATCTTATCATTAGCGACGACATGTATGACAGAGATTTACCACGTGAAAAGGTTCACGAAGGCATGGTTGCAGCACTTAAGAGAATTGCTCCTATAGCAGAAAGAGAAGATGTGGTTGTTTTAGTTGAGCCATTAAGCGGAGCCTTTTTCAAGGATTCAAAGGAAGCTTTTGACATCCTTAAAGAAGTTGGAAGTGACAACATAAAACTTTTATATGATATTTTCCACTTCCAGTTAATAGAAGGAAATATCACAAACACAATCAAGGAAAATGTGGATTTAATCGGTCATATTCACGGAGCTGGAGCACCAATGAGATGCGAACTTACAGTAGGTGAATTAAATTATGAATTTATTTTAAATGAAATAAAAGAAACAGGATATGACAAATTCTTGGGTCTGGAGTTTTTCACATTTGCAGATAGAGAAAAGAAAGTAGCAGTATCAGCTGAATTAGTAAGAAAGTAGTAAAGGAGAAAATAAAATGAGTAAAGTAAGAGTTGGTATTATTGGTATTGGAGAAATTGGAACAACAAAGCATTTAACACA
>CAMNPQ010000085.1 GCA_946548305.1 uncultured Pseudobutyrivibrio sp. | reverse complement strand
CTGGCCAGGCTGGTGCTATCAGACACGGTATCTCACGTGCACTCCTTGAGGTAGACGCTGAGTACAGACCTACACTTAAGGCTGCTGGATTCCTTACAAGAGATCCACGTATGAAAGAGCGTAAGAAGTACGGCTTAAAGGCTGCTCGTCGCGCTCCACAGTTCAGCAAGAGATAGTCGTTTCTGCTATTGCAGAATGTTGTTTCTTTGGACGTATTCAAAGATTTTTTACCGGAAGCCTATCTAGCTTCCGGTTTTCTATTTGAGTCAACCATATGCTACATTGGAGTTGACTTCAAATCTTCTGTTTTTCTTGTTGAGTCAACGAAATGGAATACCTTTGTTGACCTCAAATCTAGTATTACTGTATATGAGTCAACTGCCCATGGAGATGCGTTGACCTCAAAACATGTAAATTCAAGAATGAGTCAATGCTTCCTAATGATTTCCATGACCACATATCAAAAGTTATGCATTTGAGTCAATAATCTAGCTAGAATATGTTGACTTCAAACGAATATTATTCATCATGAGTCAATCCCAAGCTGACGTTAGGTTGACCACAATTCTATTAATTTTCTAAATGAGTCATATTTGGCAGAAATAGATATAGATTTTTGTTTTTCATCAGAAAAACGGAAATCGTATCTGACCAACTTTTACATGTAATGGAAAAGTTGTCCTGCAAAGCAGGATTCTTGCTGACAATTTCATTGTTAAGTCAGCAAGAAGTCATGACTTATTCCTGATAAATTCTTACTTAAATCAGAAAATCATTAAATAAAAGAAAAGAGGACAAATATTTGTATGGATTAAGAGAACTGCTCTTACAGGAGCAAAAACACCTGCAAACCATAATAGCTCAGGTGAGTGAAAATATGGTTTCGACACCCCAAGGACGACTTCGCATATCGGTAGACCATGGAGTAGCCAGATATTATCACTGTTTGGATGATAGGTATGGAGAATACATTTCAAGGGAAAACGTTCAGCTTCCCCGACAATTGGCCCAGAAAGCATATAACGAAGCAGTACTTAAGGCTACTGAGACAAGAATCAAGCATATTGCCAGATGCCTTAAGGATTATAATGATGATGAGATTGAACAATTATTTACGTCGCTTCATCCCGAGAGGCAGAAACTTATTACTCCTGTTGAACCAACATTTAGCCAATTACAAGAACAATGGTATTCAAACCCATATGTTGGGAAAGTTTTTAAGGAGGGAACACCTGTAATTCTTACGGAGAAAGGAGAACGTGTCCGATCAAAATCAGAGAAGATTCTTGCAGACTATTTCTACAGAAACAATATACTGTACAAGTATGAAAGTCCCTTAAATCTTGTGGGATACGGAACAGTTTATCCTGATTTTACATTCCTTTCGAGGAAACTTCGAAGAGAAATTTATTGGGAGCACGAAGGAATGATGGACAAACCCGAATATGCTACAAAAGCAGTTAAAAAGCTCAATAGTTATCAAATGAACGGGATTATGCCTGGGGAAAGATTGATTCTTACATTTGAGACTGACCGGGATGTTTTGAATTCAAAGCTTGTGAGCGAATTGGTGGATAAATATCTAAGATAGATTATAATAAATGACAATAACATTTGGTAGATTTTTAATTTTAGTCCCTCAGCGACATTTAATTCCCATAGAAACCTCTGCTTTTATTAATATTTCATTGTGGTAAAATATGAGCTAGATAAAAAAGAAAGAAGGTAATTATAATGCAGTTTGAGACATTACAAAAAGATATGGTGGCAGCAATGAAAGCAAGGGACAAGGCTAGAAAGGATGCAATATCTTCTTTGGTATCGGATGTTAAAAAAGCAGCAATTGATGCTGGAACCAGAGACAATATTGCTGATGAATTAGTTGACCAGGTTATTCTAAAATCTCTAAAGACAGCCAAGGAGCAGCTTGATACTTGCCCTTCAGAAAGGACAGACCTTAAAGAAGAGTATCAATTTAGATATGATGTTATCAAGGAATATGCACCTGCAATGATGTCTGATGATGAGATAAGAAGTTTCCTCAGTGAAAATTTTGCAGAAGTTATCGCAACTAAAAATAAGGGTGCTATCATGAAGGAAGTTATGCCTGCTCTTAAGGGTAAGGCTGATGGCAAAGCTATAAATATGATAGTAGCTGAGCTTTGTAAATAGAATTCATATATTCTATAACCAAGAATCTTAAAGCATGTAGAATGAAGGAATTTAATAAAGCCTTAACAAACTTCATAAATGATGCAGCTGTAGGTGGTGCAATCAGACATTTGGCGGATTTAGGATACTCTATTTCTGAGATTAGTGAAAATCTGGATTATCCTGTTTCAAAAGAAAAGATTGCAGCTTTTATGTGGGAGCACTTTATAAACATAGGTAAAATATCCATGGAAGAACCCAAACAATTCCATGAAGTTGCCAGTTTTGTAAAGGAGCAGGATGCATTTGGCAGGATTAGTTTCAGAAAAGTGACTAGGACTGTTGATAATGCTGATAAGCAGTATATTAAATGTGAGTTCGGAAAGCTTTTATACCAAAAAGATAAACACTTTCTACATGCTTTTCAAAAACTTGAACCAGAAGACAGAGAATATATAGAGCTAATGCCATGGCCTCTGACTTGTGTTTATCATGAACTTGACCAACGGATGAAAAGAATTAAAAATATGTTATTATATTATCAATAGAGTTTATTGGAGAAATCTTTTTACTAATTTATTTGCGAAGAGGTTGGAATATGAAAAAAACGATAGCTGGTGCATCAATTATTCTTATGGGATGTCTGATTTTTGGTGCCTGTGGCAAAAATGGAAGCGAACAAAGTGTTGGGGATAGGGAAGTAATCAATCAGGTTTCACTTCTGCAGGGGCTGACTCTTGGAGATTATAATGGCAGTATTACAGCTAAACAGCTAAAAGAAAAGGGTGACATAGGAATCGGAACCTTTGATGCTCTAAATGGAGAGCTTATCATGCTTGACGGAGCTGTTTACAGGGCTGCATCAGATGGAAGTGTAGAGGAAGTTCCTGATGATGAAACTATTCCATTCTCCAATGTGACATTTTTTGATGATGACGAGACATTTGATATTGCTGATATAAAAAATGTTGATGATTTGAAAGCAGCGTTAAATAAAAAGGTAGATGATCTAGGCAGTAATCAGTTCTATTTTGTGAAAGTGGAGGGAAACTTTAGCAAGATGAACGTGAGAAGTGAATATGCCCAGGAAGAGCCATATAAGCCACTGGCAACAGTACTTGAAACTGACCAGACATTTTTTGATTACGAAAATATTTCAGGAACAATTGTGGGGTTGTATTGTCCAGATTACATGAATGATTTGAATGCAGTGGGATGGCATTTTCACTTTATTTCGGATGATAAGGAAAAGGGTGGACATGTACTTGATTTAGCCACTGATACTGCAAAAGTTAAGATGGATATGACATCTTCCTTTGCAATGATTCTACCAGACAATGAAATGTTTAGTAACTTTGATTTGACTGTAGATCAAAGTTACGATATAAAAAGGGTGGAAACAGGGGAAGATTGATTCTACCTAGGATTTAAAAAGACTTGGCATAATGTGATATCGAGTCTTTTTCTAAGAGAGTAAAATGAAAGAATAATGAACCTTTAAATTGCTTTGAGTATCTTTCTCGAAGCAATTTTTTTTGATATACTAAATAGATAAGTTTTACTGACTTAAAGTATTAAAGCTAAATTAAAGGAGTATAAGAACTAATGAAACAAAAAAGAGGTAGCTTTTCTGGCAAGATAGGTTTTGTTTTGTCTGCCGCAGGAGCATCTGTTGGATTAGGAAATATTTGGAGATTCCCTTATTTATGTGCTAAATATGGTGGGGGAATCTTTTTGGTTGTGTACATTATTTTAGCACTAACCTTTGGCTACACCATGATTGTGGCAGAAACTGCAATTGGAAGGTCTACTAATAAAAGTCCTGTGGGAGCTTTTGATAAATTAAGCAACAACAATAAGCTCATGAAAGTAGGAGGTTGGCTCAATGCAATCGTTCCGATTTTAATTGTGCCATACTATTCTGTAATTGGTGGTTGGGTATGCAAATATTTATTTGAGTACTTTAGAAATGATGCCAGTACCATAGCAAGTGATACATTTTTTGTAGATTTTATTGGAAATGGATTGGAGTCTGAAATATGGTTTATCATATTTTCTGCATTAGTTTTGACAGTCATATATATGGGAGTTCAAAATGGAATTGAGAGGGTCTCAAAATTTATGATGCCAATACTTGTAGTACTAGCTGCGATTATTTGCATTTATTCAGTAACACGACCAGGTGCTTTAAAAGGGGTTGAGTATCTATTTGTACCACACTTTACTAAATTTTCCATCATGACAATAGTTACAGCTATGGGGCAGATGTTTTATTCTCTGTCTATTGCTATGGGTATTCTCATTACCTTTGGCTCTTATGTGAAAAAAGAAGTCAGCATTGAAGAATCCACAAGACAGGTGGAGATTTTTGATACAGCTATTGCAATCTTAGCTAGTCTTATGATTATCCCAGCTATATTTGCATTTTCAGGTGGAGATGAAGCCGCACTGAATGCTGGACCATCTCTTATGTTTATCACCATGCCAAAGATATTTTCAAGCATGGGATTTGGAAGATTGATAGGTATTTTATTTTTTGCATTAGTTTTATTTGCAGCTGTGACCAGCGCAATTGCACTTACGGAAAGTGCAGTTTCCACTTTTTCAGACGAATTTGGTTGGAGTCGAAAGCGTGGCACTAATGTGATGGCAGTTATTATGATCATACTGGGCAGCTTGTCCTCTCTGGGAAATGGACCACTGGCAAATGTTAGAATTATTGGAATGCAGTTTTTGGATTTTTTCGATTTCATTACAAACTCAGTTATGATGCCGATTGCAGCATTGGCTACATGTATTCTGATTACCAGGTTTATGACTGTTGAAAAGCTAGAGGCAGAAGTGGAGCAGGACAATCATCCATTTAGGAGAAAGGCAGTTTTCTCATTTATGATTAAATTTCTCTGCCCTATATTTGTTGTTATTATTTTAGTTAGTGCTATTCTCAATGTTTTCGGAATCATTAGTATGTAGTAGAAAGTAAGCTATGGTAATAGAGGAAATCCGAACAGACTTATTTACAAATCAGGATATTAAATACAGAGATTTTCAGAGCCAACTAATACCTAATGTGGCAGAGGATTATTTCATTGGGGTGAGGACTCCCATCCTTAGGAAGCTGGCAAAGCATTATGTTAAGCAGGCAGATATAAGCACATTTTTAGCCGAACTGCCACACAAATACTTTGACGAAAACCAGATGCATGCATTCATTATTTCTGAGATAAAGGATTTTGAAGCTTGTATTAGGGAGCTTGAGATTTTTTTGCCTTATGTTGACAATTGGGCTACCTGTGACCAGATGTCACCTAAATGCTTTAAGAAGAATCGAAAGCAGCTGGCGCCATATCTAATCAAATGGATTAAAGCAGATGACACTTACACAGTTAGATTTGCTATAGTTACATTGATGTCTCATTTTTTAGATGAGGATTTTGATGAAAGCTATCTAAAGCTTGTTTCAGAAGTAAAATCTGATGAGTACTATATCAATATGGCGATAGCCTGGTATTTTGCCACAGCCCTGGCAAAGCAATACGATAAAACACTACCTTACATTGAAAATAAATCCTTAGGCATGTGGGCGCATAATAAGGCAATACAAAAGGCTATAGAAAGCTATAGAGTTACTGAGGAACACAAGTTATATCTGAAATCCCTAAAGAGAAAACAGAACTGATGGTGTAAATCGCTTTTTAAAAGCGTCCTGCCTGTATAGGCAGGACGCAAATTTTATTCATCCATTTGGAATTGATTTACTATATCAGTGAGGGCTTCGATTGCTTTTTCGGTGTCTCCAACCTTCTCTGTCACATCCCCAGTACCAGTTACGATTCCAGTAGTTTTTTCTGCTATATCATAAACACCGTCAGCAGATTCACCCACTGTAATATTGATGTGCTCCAAAGTATCAGAAATTCTACTAATGGAAGTAGAAAGCTCCTGGATACCACCGCTGATAGAACTCATGCTGCTTTGGAATACCTGGGCATCATCATAATATTGCTCGGAAACCTTGCCAAATTCCTCGTAATCGGTAAGTACGGTTTGCTCCAAAAAGTCTGTAGTTTCTTCAAGGCAGCCAGCCATCTGTGACACGGCGTTGTTTACTTCACCAACGATTTCATTGATATTTCCAACAGCATCACTTGTCTGATTTGCCAGATGACCTATTTCTGTTGCTACCACAGCAAAGCCTTTACCAGCTTCACCAGCACGGGCAGCTTCAATGGAAGCATTGAGAGCTAGCAGTGATGTCTGAGAAGATATTTCCATGATGGTGTTAGTCAGTTCGTTAATCTTATCGACAGCTTTTGCGTTCTCGATGGCTTCGTCAGATTCTCTTCGCACATTTTCATAAGTGCTTCTGGTGCGTTCTGTAGCCTGTTTGGTAGTGATTTTGAGCTGCTCAGCTCTGCCCATAATTTCCTTGGAAAGCTTGGCTCCGTCTACAGCCATATTATCAATGTTCGTTGCTTCGTCACTAATTACTGATACATTCTGATTTATTTCAGCAGTAGCAGCAGTGGTTTCTTCCATGGAAGCTGCAATTTCCTGAGTAGTAGCTGAGTTTTCTGAGCACATGGAATTTACATTATCTGCAGTACCCTTCAGTGTTATAACGTTGTTGTTGATACGACCTTCTGTGTCGGAAATGTTTGAAACCATCTGTCTAAGGGAATTTCGCATCATGCTAACAGAACGGGTAATCATTCCAATTTCATCCTTGCGCTTGGCAAGTACAGAGCCGTTTTTTGTTTTCTTGAAGTTTAAATGTGCTGTATTGTCGATGATTTCTGCAACATCTGACAGCGGCTTTAGCATAGCTTTTATCAGGATATAGAAAAAAACAGCTGCCACAAGTACAGTGCAAATCAAAATGATTACAATAATATGAACCAGATCTTTAACAGGCTGCATTATCAATTCATAATCCCCGGTAACAATTACAACAAAGCCTGCACCAGTAAAAGCGTAGCCGGCAAATTTTTTTGAACCATTGTATTCATATACGATAGAGCCGCTTCCAATCTGTTCAGGCGTCTCTCCTGATTGAAGACGAGAAACTAATTCTTTTGCGGCTGTATTTTCAACAGTACTGCCTATTTTATCTACAGTAGGGTGATAAAGCATAAGACCATCTTTATTTATGTAATATGCGTAGGAACCATCTACACCGTCTATTGCCACTTTCCCAAGAGCACTATCAAATGTGTCAAACATGGATTGACGCTGCTCGTCAGGAGTTTCAGCAAGGAGAGAAGCCAGATAGTTTTCAATATCTATTCCTGTTAGATTATCCATGCCTTCTACTGTAATGTTTTTGGCTGTTGTCTCCATGGTGGTATTTACTGTTTCAGTGGCCACTTCAGCTAGATTTTTAGTATAGCTCTGGTAGACATTTGTCAGTATTTTTTCTGAGTTGAGAATGGACATAGCACCAACTGCAATCATTGCTACAGCAAAAACCAATATAATGGCTATTACAATCTTAAAAGCCAAGGAATTTTGTAGCTTAATACGATTATTAGTAGTTTCCATAGAGTACCCCCTTACACCTGTATTTAGAAATCCCTGTTTTTCTGATGAAAAAATAATCTACAAAAATTTTAACATGATATTTATCCAAAAAGAGAGAATTAAAGAAATTTTCACAGATAGTTCATTTATATTAAGGAATAAATAGTTAGCCAAATCTAACCGACTGTGTTATTATATTCTTGCAATGAAAGGAGCAAGACTATGATAAAGACAACACTAAAGATAGATGGAATGATGTGCGGTATGTGTGAAGCACATGTAAATGATGTTATTAGAAAGCTTGTACCTGATGCCAAAAAGGTATCCAGTTCCCACACAAAGGGCGAAAGCACTTTTATTTCAGAAAAACCTGTGGATGAACATGAGCTAACTGCAGCTATTGCAGAGACAGGATATGAGCTTCTTGGAGTGCATTCAGAAGAATATAAAAAGAAATTCTTAGGGCTTTTTTGATTTTCATCAGAAAATCGAAAATTGTATCTGACCATGAATGGTAAACTAAATTCTGGCAGGGAGGCAATCATGGATTTATCAAGCCATGGCAGAAGCAAGACAGTGCTTCGACTGGGATAAGCAGTGGGATTGCTCACTTGACCCTGAAACAGCAAAGGCTATTAGGGCAGACCGCTCCCCAGAATGTGATGGCACCTGCTCTATGTGCGGCAAGTTCTGCGCTGTCCGCAGCATGAACAAGGCACTTGCAGGAGAGTATATTGATATTTTAGGATAAATTAATAAAACTTAATAAAAATTTAAGAAGATCAGAGTGTAATACTCTGGTCTTTTTCTGTATAATGAATTCAACAATTGGTCTAGGGGACATAAAAGACTGGAGAGTGACAGGATGAGGAAATTTTGGGATTCTTTGGATAAAAAATATTTGAAGGTATGCGGCTATGCCTCGGCTACAGTTTTGGTAGTGCTGATTATAATTGGGCTGCTGTTTGCAACAGGCGGTTTTTGGGTGAGGCTATGGTCCATTTTTACTGCTGTTTTAAAGCCTCTTGTGGTAGGCTTCATTATCAGCTACCTTTTATCCCCTCTTGTGGATAGGATTGAGCTTATTTTAGATAAGCAGAAGAAACACAAATGGGCCAGACCAGTAGCTATATTTTTAAGCTTTTTCATTATTATAGCAGTGGTGGCATTGCTTTTAACACTTCTGACCCTAACGGTTTATCGAAATGTCACAGCTATTAATTTTGAAACTATTATAGGGCTTTTTAATTCAGTTCAGCAGGATACAGAAAGCTTTGTGAATACTGTTAAGGAATACCTGTCTGCAAAAGGTATAACAGTGGATATGCTGGGCACTACTATAGTCAAGGCTTTAGTATCCATAAAGGATATTATAGTAGGACTTTTCTTCGGTATTATTTTCTCAATCTATTTTATGATTGATGGCAGGAGAATCAAGGACTATTGGAAAAGAGCCTTCGCAATTCTCACAAGCAGCAAGGATGAGGAACGATTAGAGCAGTTTTGGAAAGATACAGACCGCATATTTTCAGGTTATCTCCGTGGTCAATTTATAGATGCTTCAATAGTGTGCGTTTTGACGGGCTTTGTTTTTGTTTTGGCAGGAGTTCCAGAGGGACTTTTGATTGCGCTGATGGTGGGCATTGGCAATCTGATTCCTTATGTAGGTCCCATTGTAGGCTATGTATCTGTAGTGCTGGTGTGTCTCCCCACCCAGTCCTATCGTCAGATGCTCATAGGCATAATAGCATTATTCGTGATTATGCTTGTGGATGGCAATATTATTAACCCAAGGCTACTTAGCAACAATATCAAAATACATCCACTTTTAGTGGTAGCTGCTTTGATTGGAGGCGGTGCCCTTGGCGGCTTTGTGGGAATGATTGTGGCAGTGCCTGTTGCAGCACTTATAAAGCTTTATTTTGACAGATTTTTGGATGCTAAAGAGGCAAAAGATAAGATACAGTAAAAGGTTCAAGGAAAGATATTTAAGCTATGAAACAAGTTATTAGAATTGATGAAAGAGATTTTGATGATTTTAAAGAGAATTTTGATGCCAGAGTAGAGGCAAGTATTGAATCACTGGATATGGTCAGAGCCCAGTTCATTCGAAGATTTGCCAGTGCCAGAAGCACCTTGGAAAAGGTGGATGCAGACAAAAGGAAAAGGGCTGAAATTGCATATTATGCCACTTTCTATACACTGCTGAAAAATCCAAATACCATTCCGCGTATTACAGAAGATGAAATGGATAGAATGGATGTTAAAAGCTTCGAGGACTATATCGTTGTAGTGCAAACCTGGTTGAACACTATGAGTAAGGAAAACTCCGCAACCGCAAGAGTGATACATAGGTACAGCAGATTGCCTAAATACCTGCTATATCCTACCTTTGTGGGGGCTCTTGTTTTGGTTTTTTGGAACATTCTGAAGCTTTTTGCAATTGTCTCATCAACAGGAGCGACTGGACATTTCGCCAATATTTTGTGGATTGTATTGGGACTGGATGTGGCAATCAGCTCTGGAAGAGGAATATATTACAAGCTATCTAATGTTTAGTAAATAAGTCATATTATAATAGAGAGGCATGCCCTAGCGGCAAGCCTCTCTATTTTCTTTGAACAATTTCATCATTTCGTTTGTCAGACTGTAATCAAGTGGTTGAAGCTCTATATCCTCCCTATTTACCCACTGGGCATACTTTAGTTCACTCTCATCCATAGTGATAGTGTCATCACCATCCACATCGCAATAAAACCCAAGTAGAATATCACTTGCTATACCCCAGGGCTGGGATTTGTAATAGGTGATATTTTTTACATGAAGTCCTGTCTCTTCCATGACTTCGCGCTCTACAGTTTCTTCTACAGTCTCTCCGATTTCTGTAAATCCTGCCACCAGCGCATTACTTGCAAAGCCTGTGCGGTATTTGGTGAGCAACAGC
>CAMNPQ010000084.1 GCA_946548305.1 uncultured Pseudobutyrivibrio sp. | reverse complement strand
TCATGGAAATAAAAAATCTCAAATACTTTCTTGCAGTTGCAAGAGAAGAAAACATGTCAAAGGCTGCTGAGCAGCTTCATGTATCACAGCCTACTCTTTCAAAGACATTAAAATCATTAGAGGAAGAACTTGGGAAGAAACTGTTTGTAAGGCACAGTTTCAGCATTTCGCTTACGGACGAAGGGATGCTTCTACGTGACCGTGCTCAGGATCTTGTGGCTATGTCAGATAAAATAGAACAGGAATTTAATTCCCTGGATGATATAACAGGTGGGGATATTTATTTTGGACTGGCCGAGAGCTATCAGATAAGATATCTTGCCAGAGAGATCTATAAGTTAAAAGAAAAATACCCTGATTTCACCTATCACATAACCAGTGGAGATACTGAACAAGTTACTGAAAAGCTTGATAAGGGAATTTTAGACTTTGCTGTGCTATGTGAGACACCTGACAGCAATAAATATGAATATGTAAAGTTTCCAGAAGCAGATGTGTGGGGAGCGATTATGTCTTCATCCCATCCACTTGCGAAGAAAAAATCAATCCAAGTATCTGACCTTGTCGGAGAACCTTTATTTGTTTCCGAGCAAAGCTGGAACAATGAGATTAAAACATGGGCCAAGGACAAATATCCTGAGCTTAAGCTTGAAGGTTCTTTCAGGCTTTCCTATAACGGCTCAGTATTTGCAAGGGAAAACCTTGGAATACTTCTTACATTTAAAAACCTGATAAATACCGAAGGATCTGATATGGTATTCAGACCTCTTTCACCAGAATTGAAATCAGAGCTGTATCTGATATGGAATAAGTATCAGACCTTTACTCCTATTGCTGAAAAATTTCTGGAACAGATAAAAAAAGCTTTCATGTAAATGTAATATCAATCGTTCCAATCAAATGATTAAAAATTTCACCTACATTTCACATAAGCTTCATTTCGTAAACGCATATACAGAATAATATATCATCATCGAAGAGCTAATATTTAAAAAATAGATAAACTCATCGATAAAAACTTTTTCATATATCATTCTCCCTTTAAAGGCTGCCAATAAGGCAGCTTTTTGTTTTATGATACTTAATGTCTATGAACATAAATTGCCCCCATAATATCCTAGACTTTTCCACTTTACTGTGCTAAACTTTCATAAACTATTCAAAACATACTAATCTCGGAGGAAATACTATGAACAGCCTTCTTGCTTACATCGAACAAATTAACAGTACCGTAAACAGTTTTGTTTGGGGCTTACCAATGTTAATTCTTTTGGTTGGAACAGGTATTTTAATGACATGTCTCACCAAATTCTTTCAGCTTTCACATATGAAGCATTGGATAAAAAATACTATTGGTGGCATTTTCAAGGATTCCCATGTCACCGCCCACACAGAAAAGGAAGATACTCAGATTTCTCAATTCCAAAGCCTCTGCACTGCTCTTGCAGCAACTATTGGTACTGGAAATATTGCTGGCGTGGCTGCAGCAATTGCAGCTGGAGGTCCAGGTGCAATTTTTTGGATGTGGATAGTAGCATTCTTCGGTATGATGACAAATTTTTCTGAAAATGTTCTTGGTATATATTACAGACGTCGAAATGAAAAAAATGAATGGTGCGGTGGAGCTATGTACTATCTCCATGATGGCCTAGGTTCAAAAAAGGGATGCAAAACCATTGGTGCAGTTCTAGCTGTACTTTTTAGTGTATTTTGCATTATTGCTTCATTTGGTATTGGCAATATGAGTCAGATTAACTCAATTGCTGTAAACATTCACTCTGCATTTGGCATTCCCTTTGCTGTCACAGGTGTTTTCCTTATGATTATAGCCAGTCTTGTAATTGTTGGTGGTTTAAAAAGAATTGCATCTGTTACTGAAAAGCTTGTTCCATTTATGGCGATTATTTATTTAGTATGCGCTCTAATAGTGTGCATAGTTCATATCAATCAGGCTGGAGCAGTGTTTGTCTCTATTATCAAAGGTGCCTTTGGATTACGTGCTGCTGGCGGTGGCATTGTGGGTAGTGGAGTTGCTATGGCTGTTCAATGGGGAATGAAGCGCGGTGTTTTCTCAAATGAAGCTGGTCTAGGCTCATCAGTTATGGTACATTCTAGTTCAAATGTAAGAGAACCTGTAATTCAAGGTATGTGGGGTATCTTTGAAGTTTTTGCTGACACAATTATTGTTTGTACCATCACAGCATTTGCTGTTCTATCTAGTGGTTTGGTGGATTTAGAAACTGGATTAATTTTGTCGGATCAGGTGTCTACAGCTCTTGTAGCAGAGGCTTTTGCCACTGTATTTGGCAAATTTGGTTCTGCATTTATCGCTGTAGCAATTCTTTTATTTGCATTTTCCACAGTCCTTGGTTGGAGTCAATATGGAAGCAAAGCGTTTGAATACCTTTTTGGGCGAAAGAGAATTAAATTCTACCAAATTGTTTTTGTTATTTTTATAGCTATTGGTGCAACCATGGATTTATCCCTTGCATGGGATTTATCAGATACTTTCAACGGCATGATGGCTATACCAAACCTAATCGGTGTCATTGCCCTTAGTGGAACGGTTATGAAGATTACTCATAATTATGTTCAAAGGAAAATTTTGGGTAAAAATATAAAGCCGATGCTCTCTGCTATTGATGATATCCAAGAATTACATGAATTAGAACTAAGCGAAAAAGAACTGTTATCTAATGAAAAAGAAACATTTGCATAGCACCAAAGGACTTTCCTAAAACAAGGAAAGTCCTTTATTTATATCATTTTATTGCTTTTTTAAATTATTCTTTTTGAAGTTATTATATGATATCAACCACTTTGCAGTTTGCAACCTTTATTAAATCTGATGGGGACAATTCTATTTGAAATCCTACTTTGCCAGCACTTACATATATTTTGTCATAGCCTTCTACTGTTTCATGTACAAATGTTGCAAAGTTTTTTTTCATTCCAATTGGAGAACACCCCCCATGTACATATCCAGTAAGCCCAAGTAAATCCTTTTGCTTAATCATCGCAATGGATTTTTCTCCAGCAGCTTTTGCTGCCTTTTTTAAGTCAAGTTCCTTATTAACAGGTACCACAAAAACATAATAGGTACCAGTTTTTCCTTGTGTCACAAGTGTTTTGAAGACATTATCCGCCTCTTCTCCAAGTATATCTGCGATTTGATTTCCTGTCAGAGTTGGGTCTGCTTCATAGGAGTGACTAACATATGGTATCTTTTTTGCATCTAGTACACGCATCACATTAGTTTTATCATTGCTTTTCATATTTAAATCCTTCTACTTAATTCATTGTATTTTTTTACTTTTATTAACGAATTTCCACATTAATACCGTTTAATTATACCTTAAAATCTTGTTATTTTGCATTTTATTAAGCAAATGATTATAATTGTATCATATGAAAAAGCTGATTTTATTTGGGGATTCAAATACATATGGTTATGATCCAAGAGGCTTCATGGGCGGTAGATATCCTGAAGCTGTGCGTTGGACTACCCTTGTAAAAAACGCCCTCGCAGATAACTACGAGGTGGTTGAAGAAGGAGTCAACGGCAGAACACTTCCAGAGCTAGGCTATGGCCTTTTTACAACTGTTCTTCAGGGCTTGTCCCATGAAGATATTTTCATAATGATGCTTGGAACCAATGATATATTGCTTACTGATCATCCAAATGTAGACGCAATACTCAAAAAACTTGAGAATATACTTAATTATGTAAATCAAAATTGCCTCGCTTCGTTTGTGCTTATAGCACCACCATATATAAAAGCTATAAATCAAGAAATGCAGTCATATCATGATTGCTGTATAAAAATGAATGCAGGGTATATGAAATTGGCTCAAGAATATCGCATAAACGCAATAGATGCTGGGATTTGGAATATTGAAATGAGTCATGATGGCGTTCATTTTTCAATTGAAGGGCATAAAAGATTTTCTGAGTTGCTACTAGAATCTATTTCAAAAATACTCTAACTTCCAAGTTCTTTTTGCATAATTATTATTCTTGCCTATCATATGCATAATACCCATTTCTCAAAAACAATCATCCCTTTTGGCATTCTATATTTATCATTTACAATTATAGAAAGGAAACTGCCCATGCATAAGGAGCGTAAGTATATAGCTATTGACCTAAAATCATTCTACGCATCCTGCGAATTAATGGATAGAGGTTTGGATGCTCTTACAACTAATCTTGTAGTGGCAGATCCTTCGAGAACAGAAAAAACTATTTGCCTGGCGGTAAGCCCCTCTCTAAAAGCCTATGGCATTCCTGGTCGAGCAAGACTGTTTGAAGTAATGCAAAAAGTAAAAGAAATAAATGCTCGCAGATTCGATAATGCTCGAAAGCTTGGTCTTTTATATAAAAACCCTGAAACCAGTAGCTATGATTTCTCTGAAGATTCTTCAAACGATTTGGAGCTCAAAGCAAACCCTGCCTTAAAACTTGGTTTCATTATTGCACCTCCACGGATGAAACGCTATGAGGAAATATCAACTAAAATATTTTCCATTTACCTTAGATACGTTTCTGCAGAAGACATACATGTTTATTCAATTGACGAATGCTTTATAGATGTTACTGCCTATCTAAGTACTTATTCTTGTACTCCTCGTGATTTTGCTATGAAAATTATTCGTGACATCTTAGCAGAAACACATATCACTGCAACTGCTGGTATTGGTACAAATATGTATCTTGCAAAAATTGCCATGGATGTTGTTGCAAAACACGTAAACCCTGACAAAGATGGTGTAAGAATTGCAGAGCTAACTGAACTTTCATACCGCGAATTACTATGGAGTCATCAACCAATAACAGATTTTTGGCGGGTTGGTTCAGGAATTGCCAAACGACTAGCCAACTATGGTATATATACAATGGGTGATATTGCTCAAGTGAGTGTCACCAATGAAGACTTACTATATAAAGAATTTGGTGTTAATGCAGAACTGCTAATAGACCATGCATGGGGCTGGGAACCTACTGATATTTCCACAATAAAAAGCTATAAACCGCTATTAAAGAGTCTTTCGAGCGGTCAAGTTCTACACTGTCCCTATACTGCAGATAAAGCAAAACTAATTGTAAAAGAAATGACTGAGCTTTTAGTACTGGATTTGGTGAGAAAAAGCCTTGTGACCAAAAAAGTTGAACTTACCATTGGCTATGACAGAAATAGCATAGAATTAGTCAATACTGGTAATAATAAATCTAGTTCCTCCTTCAAAATTCAAAGGACTAATGATTTATATAAAGGTAAAATCACCTTAGACCGCTTTGGCAGACCACTTCCATATCATGCCCATGGAACTGCCAATATTGATGGTTGGACCAGCTCCACTAAAGCTATTATGAATGCAATGGTTGAACTTTACGATAGAATAATAGACCCAGCTCTTTTGGTAAGAAGGATTAACATAGTAGCCTGCGATTTGATTTCATCTGACGCCATTCCCCAAGAAGCCCCTTACCAGATGAATCTCTTTACAGATTATGGTGCTTTGGAAAAAGAAAAAGCAGCAAAAAAAGCTGCTGATGAGAAAGAAAAGAAGCTCCAAATGGCTACTTTATCCATTATTGATAAATTTGGTAAAAATGCTCTTTTAAAAGGAATGAACCTTGAGGAAGATGCTATGACAATTAAAAGAAACAAGCAAGTTGGTGGACATTCATCTGGTGAATAAAAAGGAGTAGTATTATGAGAATGGAAATACGCCCAAAAGAGTCAAATCCAAATATTGTATATGCAGACATCATAAATATGCCTCACCATCAGTCAACCAAGCACCCTCATATGAGTCTACATGACCGAGCTGCTCAATTTATGCCTTTCGCAGCTCTTACTGGATACGAAGACATGATAAGTGAAGAAGCCCGAACAACTGATACCATGAAAGATTTCACTGAGACGGTAACTGACTTGGTTAGCTATAAGTTAAATGTCATTTCCGAAGCTATCAAAAGCGGAAATAACCCAGCTGTTGAAATTACCTACTTTGTTCCTGATTCTAATAAAGCTGGGGGAAAATATGTTACTGTTAAAGGAAGCGTTAAGCGTATTGATGATGTAAATCGTAAAGTTATCCTAAAAAAACATATAACAGCTACTGATATAAATGAGGTTATTGACTTTGCAAGTATTACTGATTTAAAAGGTGAACTGTTAGACTACATAGATGATTATATGTAAAAGGCCTAATAACCGATTGCATCGGCAAGTTCTTGAAAATCTGAAATATCCTTTTTATTTACATCATAGTATAATACACGCTCTATTTCACATTCAAATCCTGCATAAGAAGAGAGAATTCCTTCTTCAAAAGGCTCTTCTTCATCCTCTTTATAGTATAGATAATTTGCAGCTAGTCCCGCCAGCTCCTCGGCAATAAGTCTGGAAACTGCAAACGTATGATTGTTTGATTCGTCCACATAACATGGTGCAGCATAATTACTAATAACTTCAAGCAGATTAAAATATGTCATTATTTCGTATGCATTAACAGATTTTAAATCATTTTCAATCTCCCTATAGACTGCATTAACTGCCTCATATGTCTGCCTAACATTATCTAAATATTCATCCATATTTATCTCATCTTCATTATAGATGAAATCATATTTAGCCTCTACAAGCAAAGACCAGTTATTAATAAGTTCAGATAAATCTATCATATCCACCTCACTATTCATTTTTCTTATTTAATTAACTACAACTATTCTTTGAACAAATAATTACAAACAATCTGGTACTCAGATATAGTACTGTTGCATCTGACAACTTCTGCTGGATTAATAATAGTAATGATAACAAATGCCTCGAGCCATGATTTTTCAAACAAATGATTAGTTTCTTTCACTCTAAATTATTTTTGCACTATATCTTGCATGATTTTACAACTTTATATTATTATTTCCGCCCTTATTTAGTAAAGCATCTTCTATTTCTTTCATATCGTAGTCTCTCTGACTAAAATTATTAAATTCGTTTTTCTGCTTACCAGGTTGTTTATGGGATTTATTATTTGTTCCCTGCTCAATCATCCTACATATATATCCTACCCTGTCATCAATTTTATCCATGCCTTCATTTTCAATTCTATGCTTAAACGCTGTAATTATTTCCATCATAAAGCTGTCATCACGTTTATTTCTAACTGCGCATGCTGTGATTCTTGATATCTCTTCATCACTTAAATCTATCTTAGAAATTCCCACAAGTAGTTTTATGTTAGAGAAAAGTGCATCATCCACCTTTTCTACAAGCTTTGGACGTTCCCCTGCTTCAACAAACCGATTTTCTTTAATTTCAAACCTGAATCCTTCTATTTTTCCTTTTTCCGGAACTCTTTTTACTTCTATGGTAAATTCACTATTAGGTAAAGCATTTATTTTTTCTTTAGCTTCTTTTAGTCTTCTCCAAATCCCTCTAACTTCGGTTTTATTATCAAGCTTTAATTCATAACGTGTTTCATCTACTGTTAATTCCTTTATTCCTGGTACAGCTCCTTTATATTTAGTGTAATTTTTATTTCTAGCGCAAAACAGATATAAAGCTCTTGCATAGCCTTTAAGTGAGCGAGATATTTTTCTATTCCAGTGAGCACCATGTAAAATTCCTGAAGATGACATTAATACTCTATAGAAATCGTTTGTATACACGTCAAAGTGTGCTTTTTCACCTGTCTTTCTATTATTACCAACCCATTCTGCTCCATCATTCCAGTGAATCATGATATTATGACCATCATGTTCTGGATCTGGTATATCAAATTCTAGATTAGTTTTCTTAAGTTCTTCACAGCCTTTTTTAAATGCGTTGTACAACGCTTCATCTGATTGATAATTTGTGTATGGTCGTAAATCATCTGGAGTAATTCTAAAAGCACTATCTTCTGGCCTTGAGGACTGCATTGCAGATAAAGCTTCCCAGATAGTATTTGCCTCCTCAGAAAACTGAACAATCATATGATCAACCAATATATCAGTCATATAGGCAATATCTATTCCTCCCCTTTTTAAAGGAGCAGCATTAGACTGTAAGGCTAACAACAACAACATTGCCTGTTTAGAAGATTCTCTATAGGTTTTTATGAAATTGCCGTAAGTAAGTTGATCTTTAGCGATAGATATTAGAACTTCGCCATCTGCATCAAATTCTATTCTTCCATTTTCATCTATAATCTTGAAATGCTTTTGATCTAAATCGATAGTTCTTCCATCTTCTGTAATGATTGTTTGATGTTCTACTTGATTAACTGTAGAAACCCCTTTTGCTATAAGCGAAGTTTCTTCTTCATTATTTTTTTTCTTTAAACTCTCAACTTCTTCTATATCAAAATAAGGACGTATAGGATTCCCTATAAAGATATTCTTTTCTGTGTCAAAATTTTGATAATATCCATCAGAATTTACTTTTTGTATAATACCCATCTTCTAATCTCCCTAATGCCATTTTATAACATAACCTCGGTCATTACAACAAAAAACTGTGTCGACTCAAAATACTAGACACAGTTTGACTCATATTCTTGACACATATTGTATATATCCTTATTCTCAACTATTTCATCTACTCATATTTCTGACACAGTTCTTCTTCTGAGTTATTTATAAAATTTTGACACATTAACTCATATTTAAAACACAGTATTAATACTGCAAGTTTAAAAGCTTTATATATAGCATTTTATTAACTCATATTCCTGACACGTTTTACATATCTGTGTCATCTCATTTATGGTAACACGTTTGCTAATATTTGTGACACAGTTGCTAATATTACAAACACAGTCTCTAATATCTACAACACGCTCTACTAATATTCATGACACAGTTGCAAATATTTGCAACACATTATATCATCTATAAGCCTTGTATTTTAGGGATTTCTTTCCCCTCTCTTTTACTTTCTTTTACTGTTATACATATTTATACTTATTTTCTATCTAAAAAAAGAGAATTCAAAAAAATTGAATTCCCTCTTTTTTTAATACCATTCTAAATCATTAACAAAAGCTTCATGTATTATATAAGCACAGTATCGTTGCACAGATAATCTATGTCTTACAGAATTTTTCTTTAGTATAGGTTTCTCATCTATTTTTATTTTTATACTTGAACTCACAGCTAAATCCAATTTTTTAAATTCCTCGTGATTAGTATCATTTGGATTAATTTTACGTTCTTTTATTTTTTCCGAATCATTCTTTACCAAGGACATAAAAAAATCAGATGTGCTCATATCTAATTCTGTAGATTTGAACTTTAAATAATCTCTATCATCTCTTGATGTCATATATACATTAATATATGTTTCATTGTTGGCAGCTGCTATAATACTCTTAGGATTTTTCACTGTCTCTGAAACAGGTTTTAATATATTTTGGGGAGAAGATTCTTTTGATTTAATCAGTTCTGATTCTTTATTCTCTACATTTATTACATCTTTTTTTATTTCTATAGTTTGTTTTTTATTTTTGTTTGCTTCTTCTGTTTCCTCTTTAACAGGGGAGCTTTTAATAGGTGATTCTTTATCTAATGTTGATTTCTTATTAGAGAAATCTGTTTCTTTTTGGGGCTCATTTTGAGAATGCTCCTGATTATCGTTGATAGATGAAAACATTGAAGTGAAGTCTGTAGAAAAAGCATTTCCTTTTTGTGCACGTGCCATTTAAATCACCTCCTTATTGGTTTTCATAGTTGATAAATTCTTCAACTAATCTTTTGTAATCCAATGCGCTATTACTATATGGTGCGTATCTGACCACAAAGTCACTCATATCGATTGCCTCTTGTCCTTTAGCGCAAGCTCTTAGCTTTGTATTATAAAGTTTTGTGTTAAGCTGAGCTGCAATATGTTCTGCATTATTTAAAGCATTTTTTCCATTGTTAGTAGACCCCTGATAATTTATCATTACCATTCCATTGATTTTAAGGTCTGGGTTTATTTCTTCTTTAACTTTTAATATTACCTGGTAGATATCGGCTAACCCCTTTACAGCTAGCATATCACCTTTTAATGTGATTAAAATTTCATCTACAGATGCAATAACTGATCTGTTAATAAATCCTGTTAAGTCGGGAGGACAGTCTACAAGTATATAATCATAGCCTTCAATTTTGTTTAAAACCTTTGTTTTAAAATCATTTAATTTGATAGTTGAATCATATATCTTTGATGTAATTTCTGATATTAACGAGTCACCAGCTATGATATCTCCTTTTTCAGTATGCTGTATACAATCCATTGGGTTCATCGGGCGCCTTACTTCAATCCAACAATCATATAAAGTCGCTTCGTTTTCTATTTTAGCACCGAACAACAATGAACTGTTACATTGGGGATCACAATCGATAACCAGAGTTTTATAACCTTGTTCGTTTAAAAGATATGCCATATTACAAGTAGTTGTAGTTTTCCATTGCCCACCTTTTCCGATACAAATTGCCATTGATTTCATTACAGTAGTATACCTTTCATTTTATATTAAATTAAGAAACAAATAATAAAATTATTCACATACATATATTAACATAAATCAATTCATTTAGGTAGTTAAAATATATTTAATCTATTATATATATGAAAATGTTAAATTCAATAATCTATACAATATCTATGATATATATCATTGATATGATACATACTAATCATATGATT
>CAMNPQ010000083.1 GCA_946548305.1 uncultured Pseudobutyrivibrio sp. | reverse complement strand
AAGTTTGATGATGCTTTGGCTGATAAAGTTTATAAAAAAATCTGGAGCGAGCTTGCACCAAAAGACAAATGGTTTTTACAGTTTATAGTTCAGAAGGATAAAATGAGTGCAACTGAGCTTTTGGAGATGACTAAGGCGAAGCACAACGAATGGTCTGTTCCAAGAGTGCGATTGAGCGAAAAAGGAATCATAGACACTCAGAATAGGGGAGAGATTAAAGTGAAGCTGCCTAGATTTAAGGAGTTTGTAGATAACCAGGTTTTGCTGGATATGATATAAAAAGATGGAATAGCAATTGTGCGATTGCTATTCCATCCTTTATTTTTCAATAAATTTTTCCCAAATACAAAAAAGTACAAAATGAAAAACATTTAAAAATACCACCCTTTTTTCACAAAAAAGTAGTACACTAGCTAGTGTTTGATGTAACTAATCGTTTTACATAAATAAAGAAAGAAAAGAGGGAATTAAAATGGCAGGATTTGGAGCATTGATTGAAATCCTAAAAAAGGATCCTAAGAAAATTGTATTTACAGAGGGTACTGACCCTAGAATTATTGAGGCATCTAGCCGATTGCTTGGTTCAGATTTCTTACAGCCAATTCTTATTGGTAAAGAAGAAGAGGTAAAGGCTGCAGCTGAGGAGGCTGGCTTTAATATCCGTGGAGCGGTTATTATTGACCCAGATAACTATGACAGATTTGATGAAATGTGCGAGCTTTTCTGTGAGCTTAGAAAGAGCAAGGGTGTCACAATGGAGCAGGCTCAGTTTACCTGCAAGCAAGCTAACTATTTTGGAACAATGCTTGTAAAAATGGGTGTTGCAGATGCTCTGTTAGGTGGTGCTACATACTCAACAGCTGATACAGTTCGTCCAGCACTTCAAGTAATTAAGACAAAGCCAGGCAATAGCATTGTATCATCATGCTTCATCATGGTACGTAATTCAGCTACAGGTGCCAGGGAAGTTCTTGCTATGGGAGACTGCGCTATCAATATCAAGCCTTCTGCTGAAGAGCTTGCTGAAATCGCTGGCGAGACTGCAGAATGTGCAAAGATTTTTGGTATTGATCCAAAGATTGCAATGCTTTCATACTCAACACTTGGCTCTGGAAAGGGTGAGGATGTTGACAAGATGCGTGAGGCTACAAAGCTTGCCAGGGTAAAATATCCTAACATTGATATTGACGGAGAACTTCAATTCGATGCAGCAGTTTCACCACGAGTTGCAAAGACAAAATGTCCAGACTCTTCAGTGGCTGGTCACGCAAATACATTTATTTTCCCAGACATTAATGCTGGTAACATTGGATATAAGATTGCACAGAGACTTGGTAATTTTGAGGCCTATGGACCAATCCTTCTTGGACTTAATGCACCAATCAATGATTTGTCTCGTGGCTGCAATGCACAGGAAGTATATTCAATGGCTATAATAACAGCAGCTTTGGCTTAGTCCTTAGTTGTTCTAAATGCTACGAGCGACCAACAAACACATATTATCTTATGACACGCTTGCGCTCATATCGCTCTCATAGCCCTACTTAGAAGCCTCTTTCAGAGCCTTCTAAGTAGGGATGGAGCTCAAAGGTCATTAAGATAAAATGTGTATGTCGGCCGCTCTTTGTTTATGTTAGAATAGCTTAGAAATAATACGATTATTAATTTGGAGAATAGGAATGAGTAAGTGGATTTTACAGCGAAAGGCTGCTGATTATGCTACCCTTAGCAGCAAGCTAAAGGTTGACCCTGTTATTGTGAGGTTAATGGTCAATAGAGGCTTGCATACATATGAAGAAATGGAAGAATACCTACATCCCACATTAGATAATCTTCCTGATCCTCATTTGTTTGCTGATATGGATAAAGCCTGCGAGCTATTGTTAGATGCCATTGACGAAGGTATCAAAATCAGGGTTGTGGGTGATTATGATGTGGATGGAATTATGTCTACATATATTCTTACCACAGCACTGATGGAAGTCGGGGCTGATGTGGATTATGCAGTACCACACAGGATGATTGACGGCTATGGGATAAATCCTGATATGGTGCAAACTGCGTTTGACGAAGGGGTCAGGTTTATTATCACATGCGATAATGGTATTGCGGCCGCCCCTGCAATAGATTTAGCTAAAAAGCTTGGAATGACTTTCGTAGTGACTGACCATCATGAAATACCATTTAATTTGGCGGAGGATGGAATTACTCAAATTCAGCAGCTTCCAAACGCAGATGCTGTGGTTGACCCAAAAAGGGAGGATTGCGAATATCCATTTAAGGGAATATGCGGAGCGCAGGTTGCATGGAAGCTAGTGGAGGTTTTGTATGAGATTTTGGGGTTAGAGAAGGAAGCCTCAGATGAGTTTTTGCAGTTTGCAAGTATTGCCACTGTTTGTGATGTTATGGAGCTAAAGGGCGAAAATAGAGCTACTGTTTACCATGGCTTAAAGTCTATAGAAACAACAAAAAACGTGGGGGTAAATGCATTACTTGCCAGAACGGAACTAAAGGATAAGCCTCTAAGCTGTTATCATCTGGGATTTATAATAGGACCGTGCTTAAACGCAAGCGGCAGACTAGATACAGCTTCTAGAGCTATAGAGCTTTTGATGGAAAAGGATCAGGCAAAGGCTCTTGCCATGGCAAATGAGCTTGTGGAGTTAAATGCTGAGAGAAAAGCCATGACTCAAACTGGGATAGATAAAGCAAAAGAACTGATAGAAAACAGCACCCTAAAGGATGACAAAGTGCTAGTGGTGTACATTCCAGAGCTTCATGAAAGCCTGGCGGGGATAGTAGCTGGCAGAATCCGTGAAAGCTACAACAGGCCAGTGCTGGTAATCACAGATGGTGAAGAGGGCGCGAAGGGAAGCGGACGCTCAATACCAGCCTACAACATGTTTGAGGAGTTGAGCCAGGTAAAAGATATTTTTACAAAATTCGGTGGTCATCCTATGGCAGCAGGACTATCTTTGCCTAAAGAGAAAATTGATGAGCTTAGAACAAGACTCAATACAAACTGCCGTCTCACCAATGAGGACATGCAGGAAGTGATAATGATTGACTGCGATATGCCTCTTTATTACATCAATGAAAATATAGTTGATACAATAGATGCCTTGGCTCCATTTGGAAATGGAAATCAAAAGCCGCTGTTTGCCTTAAAAAATGTTCCTGTTACAAAAGCTACCTATTTTGGCAAGGAGGGACAATATCTACGGTTGACACTGTCAACAGAAAAAGGCGGAAGCATTAGTGGATTGATGTTTAGAGGGGTAGAAGAATTTGAAAAGACCATTTCATTAAAATATTCAAAAAATAGCTACCAGGCGCTTTTTTCTGGAACTGGTTCTCCATTACTAATGGATTTTGTCTATGAACCATCTATAAATGAATATAAGGGGCAAAGAAATGTGCAGGTTTTGATAGACAATTTCAAATAGCACCTTTATTGAATATACCAGTTAAATCATATACAATTAAGACTATTCAAAGGATTTATAGGGGGACTAATTTATGGACAATCAACAGGTTTATACATTCAATTCTCATGACGGACATTCAGTTATTCATTGCAGAAAATGGCTTCCGGAAGGAGAACCTATTGCTGTTGTACAGCTTGTTCATGGAATGGTGGAATATATAGAAAGATATGATGAATTTGCTCAGTTTCTTACCACAAAGGGATATGTTGTGGTTGGTCACGACCATATAGGACATGGACATTCGGTAGAATCCATAGAAGAACTGGGAATTATGACAGGGACTCATCCATCTGACGATATGGTGGAGGATATTTACACCCATTATGCTATGACAAGAAAAGCCTATCCGGGAAAGCCTGTCTTTATTTTAGGTCACTCAATGGGTTCTTATATGCTTAGAAAGTTTTTATCTACTAAATCAGCATATTTAGAGGAATTAAGCGGAGCTATTATAATGGGAACAGGGCAGGAATCTGCTGGCACCTGCAACGCTGGACTTGCTGTTATCGCAATTCTTTCTCTAATAAAGGGCAAAAACTATCGCAGCACTTTTGTGAGGAATATGACATATAGCGCACCTTACAAAAAATACGATTCTATGGGGCAGGATTATGGTAATTCATGGCTTTCAAAGAACACCAGAAATGTAGAAAAATATTTTCATGACCCTTATTGTACATTTCTTTTCACCTTAAATGCATACAAGGGACTGGTGGAAGCTACTAAATACGCCTGCTCAAAGGAATGTGTAAACAAAATGAGAAAAGGCATACCTCTGCTTGTTGTTTCTGGAGATGCCGACCCTGTAGGTAATCTTGGGGAAGGAACAAAGGCGGCAGCAGAAGCACTTAAAGCTGCTGGAATAAAGGATGTCACACTAAAGCTCTATCAAGGGGACAGGCATGAGATTTTAAACGAGCTGGATAGAGAGCAGGTTTACGAAGATATATTCAACTGGCTTGAAGAACATAGATAGGAAGCATATTTTTTATGGATTCACTGGAGCATTTAATTACAAGGTCGATAAAGACATATTATAAAAATAAAATAATAGCACCTATTATATTTCTTGTAATTATAATAGCTCTGTCAATCATATTTCCAATTGGGCATTTGCTTGCGCCAAAGACATATTCTGAGGATGCTATCAGCCTTTCCGAAATGTATGGAAATAAGGAAGTATATGGTAATTTCAAGCTGAAAAGTCTGTACTTTACTGGCTACACAAGTAAATGGCTTGACAGAACCATGGGGTATTTTTATTACACCATGGTTAATTCGGAATGTGTGATAGTGCTGCTTGACCCTGACACCTGTGAGCAGGGAGCACCTACTATAGAGGAATTGACAGTGAAGGGGCAGATATTATATGACTCTGAGGCTGCCAGATCATTGCTTTTAAATTTGGCAAGTGACTTAAACTGGAATGAAGAGGGAATACTGTCCACTGTTTCCAGCTATTCAATTTCCGAGCCAGACGCAACAGGTTTTCCTGCAGTTGCGCTGCAGGTTTTCTATATAATTTTTGGAATATATAGTGTGATATCAATAATCATTTACTGTATTTACATTGCATTTCCTGTATTATCTATACCCGTGCAAAAGACCAGAGCTTACGGAAAGCCAGCAGAGATTTTGGCAGAAGCGGAAGAGGAACTAGCTACATTGCCTCAGCTTGCCACGGAAGATATGTTTATCACAGAGCACTATTTTATAGAGACCAGTAGCTATGGTGTGGCAATAGTGCCAATAGACGCAATCATTTGGATTTATAAATACTCTACAATGCACAAATTTTTGTGGCATCATTTTTCCATAACCTACACACTTTATATCACAGCCGGGGTACGTCATTATATAAAATGCCCTAAAAATATAAAAAGTGACATTGATGGTATTATCGATTATCTCTCAGAGGCTAATCATAATATCCTGGTAGGATTTTCCGAGGAAAATCGTTTAAAGGTAGAGGAAATTCAAAATGATTTTAATATAGTTCGCAAGTTTTTAGGATTTTTATCAAAGAGGGTTTAGGATGGACGCTTATACAGGCTTTGCCCCAGTCTACGATATGTTTATGGACAATATCCCTTATGACAAGTGGGCCAAGAATATAAGAGATTTATTTGAAAAATATAATATGCCCATGGAAATCGTGTGTGAGCTTGGCTGTGGTACGGGGCAGATGACCAGACGGCTAAAAGCTTTTGGCTACGATATGATAGGCATAGATGTTTCATATGATATGCTGATGGAGGCAAAAGAGCATGAGGATTCCCAGGGAATCCTTTATCTATGTCAGGATATGCGCTCCTTTGAACTATATGGCACAGTGGGGGCAGTTGTCAGTGTATGTGATAGTATAAATTACCTTAGAGATGCTAATGAGCTTTTGAAGGTGTGTTCTCTTGCAAACAATTATTTAGACCCTAAAGGATTATTTATTTTTGATATAAAGACTGAGGGCTATTACCGTAATTTAGGTGTAAAAACAATTGCAGAAAACCGGGATGAGGGCAGCTTTATCTGGGAAAACGAGTATGATGAAGCCCTTAGAGACAACTATTATTATTTGACAATCTATGAGGCAAATGACGAGGGAACCTACGATAGGTACGAGGAGGAGCATTTACAGCATGCATTCACTGTGGATGAGGTGAAGCAGGCTATCGCAGAAAGCGGCTTACAGCTACTTGAAGTGCTGGATGTTTCAACAATGCTTCCACCTACAGAGGATTGTGATAGATTATATTTTATAGCAAGAGAGGTAACAAAATAATGAGTGATTATATTGTACGTGGTACAGCGGCAAACGATTCCATAAGGGCTTTTGCCATTACAAGTCTTAATATGGTTGAAGAGGCAAGACAGCGACACAATACATCTCCAATAGTAACTGCTGCCCTTGGGCGAATGCTTTCGGCTGGTTCTATGATGGGAGTGATGCTAAAAGGTGAAGATGATTTGGTAACACTGCAGATACAGGGCAGTGGTCCAATGAAGGGGATTACGGTCACAGCCAATAGCAAGGGTGAAGTAAAGGGATTTCCAAATGTGGCTGTAGTCAATCTGCCGCCAAAGAACGGAAAGCTTGATGTGGGCGGTGCTATAGATCTTGGAATTATGCGTGTAATAAAAGATATGGGCTTAAAAGAGCCATATGTAGGCACTGTTGAATTACAGACAGGAGAAATAGCAGAGGATTTAACCTATTACTATGCTGTTTCAGAGCAAATTCCATCTACAGTGGGCTTGGGCGTGCTTATGAACAAGGACAATACAGTAAACTGTGCTGGTGGATTTATAGTTCAACTAATGCCCTTTACACCAGAAGATGTGATAGAAAAAATAGAGGAAAACCTTAAAAATCTCCCTTCTGTTACCGATATGCTTTCAAGTGGAAAGACTCCAGAGCAGATGCTTGAAACAGTTTTGGCAGGGCTTGATTTGGAATTTATGGAGACCTACCAGGTGGGATACAAATGCGACTGTTCAAGAGAGCGTGTGGTTAAAAGTCTGGCTTCATTAGGGAAAAAGGATATGGATGAAATAATAGCGGATGGAAAGCCAGTGGAGGTCAAGTGTCAGTTCTGCAATGAAGCCTATGAATTTACCATTGATGAATTGAAAAAGCTTAGGAGAAATTAGTCAAATAAAGCCTGTATTGCAGAAAAAAGTTTAGTTGTTTTTATTTTTCCCTTTCCTGTAAACTATGTACGAGGAATTATTTGCAGTTGTTTAGAAGGATTTATTATGAAAGCAAACAAGAAGAAATTCAAAAGCTCACTATTCGATAAAAAATTTGATTATATAAAGCTAGGAATAATCCTAGCTGTGCTTTTTGCTATTTATTTAATTGGAAGTTTGTTTTTTAGAAATCATTTTTACATCAGAAGCACAGTAAATGGAGTTTCAGCATCCTTTAGAAGTGCTCAAAGCACCTACGACAAAATCGTAAACAGTGCTGACAAATACACAATTAAATTTATTGGTGCTGATGGTAATGTGGTAAATGAGGTTAGCTCTAGTGATTTGGGTGTCAGTGTAAAATATGATGTTTCTCAGGTACAGGATTTACTTAAAACCCAGACTGGATTTAACTGGATAGGACGTCTGTTTTTCCCAGCTGAGTATTATACCCAGACGGGAAATTCTTATGATAGTGCAAGTGTAAGGGCAGTAGCATCAAGCCTTGATTTTAGTGCTCACAAGTCTACCACAGAATCAGTGGATGCTTACATTGATTTTGATGGAGAAAAATTTGTTATTGTAGATGAGGTGTATGGAGATACAATCGACCAGGAGGGTGTAGAGGAAGCTATTATCTACGCCGTGGAAAATCTTCAGACTGAAATCAATATTTCAGATGGCACCTGCTATAACAAGCCTGATGTAAAAGCAGATGATGAAAATATTAATGCAGCCTTGAACACACTTAATAAATATATGGATACCGACATTCATTACGATTTAGGTGAGGGCTACACAGAAGAAATCCCAGCTGCCACAAAGGCTACCTGGTTTTCAGTGGACAAGGATTTTAATGTGACTTTTGATAGAGACGCCATTGGTGAATATGTAAATTCCATGGGAGAAAAATACAATACCTATGGAAAGAAAAAAGAATTTACAACCACCTCAGGTGAAACAATAGAGGTTCCAGCAGGTTCCTTTGGCTGGAGAATCGCCTATGAAGGTGAGATAGATGCCATAATAGCAGACCTTGAAGGTGGCGAGGATGTCACACGTGATTTCACTTATCTCTTCTACGGAACAAGTCACGGAGAACATGACTACGGTAATTCCTATGTTGAGGCTAATCTCACATTACAGCATGTGTACGTATACAAGGATGGAGAGATGGTTTTTGATACACCTTGTGTTTCTGGCAAGATATCGACAAATCATGGCACTCATACAGGAGTTTATCCTATAGCATACAAGCAGACAGATGCCACATTGAAGGGAGACAACTATGAATCCCATGTCAACTATTGGATGCCATTTAATATGGGTGAGGGATTGCATGATGCAACCTGGCGTTCAAGCTTTGGTGGCACAATTTATAAAACTGGTGGTAGCCATGGTTGTATAAATCTACCACTATCAGCAGCTGAAAAGATATATGGCATTGTTGAGGCTGGATGGCCTGTGATTGTTTTTTATACAGGAGACACAGAAGAGCAAAATGAAGTTATTGCAAATCCTCAGGTAAATGTTTCAGAGCTTATTGCAGAAATAGAAACAGTCACACTGGAATCTGAGCCAAAGATTGCAGCAGCTCGTGCCGCTTACAATGCACTTACTGACGAGCAAAAGGCATTAGTTGCAAACTATCAGGATCTGGTAAATGCGGAACTCACTTTGCAGGCATTAAAGCAGCAGGCGATTACTGATGGAACACTGCCACCTGATGGAACTACAACAGATGGTACTGTGACAGACGGACAAGTGACAGATGGACAAGTGACAGATGGCACTGTTAGTGACACCACTCCTACGGAGCAGACAGTGACAGATGGTACCACAGTGGATGGTACAGTCACTGACGGAACTATTAAACAATAGATTACATGAGGGATACAAATGACAACTTGGAAGAATAATGTTAGAACCGTAGTACCTTACACACCAGGAGAGCAGCCTAAAACAAAAGTTATTAAGTTAAATACAAATGAAAATCCATACCCACCAAGTCCTTTGGTGGGTAGAGCTATTTCTGATTTAGATTTAGATTCGCTCAGAAAATATCCAGACCCAAGCTGCAGCAGCCTTATAAATACTCTGGCAAAATATCATAGTGTAGAGCCTGAAAATGTTTTTGTGGGCGTTGGGTCAGATGATGTTTTGGCTATGAGCTTTCTCACTTTTTTCAATTCTAAAGCCCCTATATTTTTCCCGGATATAACATATTCATTTTATGATGTGTGGGCTGATTTATTTAGAATTCCATACGAGGTTAAGAAACTTGATAGCGACTTTAAGCTGGTGGCATCAGATTATAGTGAGCCATGCTCTGGAATAGTGATTCCAAATCCTAATGCGCCTACAGGCATATCTGAGCCTGTCAGCTTTTTTGAGAATATTGTGAAGGAACACCCGGAGTGCGTGGTAATTATAGATGAGGCTTACGTTGACTTTGGTTCAGAGTCGTGCTTGCCATTAGTTAATAAGTACGACAATGTACTGGTTGTCAGGACATTTTCAAAATCCAGAGCCATGGCAGGCAATAGAATTGGCTATGCTATAGGAAACAAGGAGCTGATTAAATATTTATCAGATTGTAAGTTTTCATTCAATTCATATACTATGGATGCTATCACACTAAAGGCAGGTGTTGCATCTATTGAGGATGATGAATATTTTAAGGCAAGGATAAATGATGTGATTAACACCCGTGAGTGGACAAAGGAAAAGCTTAAAGGACTTGGCTTTTCTTTCCCTGATTCAAAGAGCAATTTTATTTTTGCAAAGCATGAGTCTATTGAGGCGACACATATATTTGAAGAATTGAAAAAAAGAGGTATTTATGTCCGTCATTTTTCAAAGCCAGAGAGGATAAATGATTATCTTCGCATTTCTATTGGAACAGCTGAAGAAATGAATACCTTTATAGAAGAACTAGGAAAGATTATAGAAGGAGTTTAGTTTATTTTATGGTTAATTATTTAATAGTATTTTTTATTTCTATGGTGCCACTTATTGAGCTTAGAGGAGCTATTCCTTTTGCAGTTGCAAACAATATGCCTCTACTTCCAAGCTACATTATTGCTATTATCGGTAATATGCTCCCAATGCCTATTATTTTCTTTTTCGCAAGAAGAGTGCTTGAATGGGGAAAGGATAAACCTGTTATCGGTGGATTTTTTACATTCTGTCTTGAAAAAGGGCACAAGGGTGGAGAAAAACTAAAGGAAAAGGCAGGAAATGGTCTGTATGTGGCACTGCTTTTATTTGTAGGTATTCCTGTGCCAGGCACTGGTGCCTGGACTGGTACTCTCGCAGCATCAATTCTTGATATGGATTTTAAAAAGAGTGTAAAAGCAACCATGGCAGGAGTAGTTTTAGCAGGTGTTATTATGGGAGCAGGTACTAAAATTATCATGCTTATCACCAGCCTGTTCTAATAAAGAGGATTCACTTAATGGATACTGTAAATATGATTATCAACGTTATAGCTATACTGGCTGGTCTGACTATTTACAT
>CAMNPQ010000082.1 GCA_946548305.1 uncultured Pseudobutyrivibrio sp. | reverse complement strand
CGATACCGCCAACGATTTCTCCATTTTCATCAAGCTTGAACCAGTATGTCTTCTGTGCTGTTGCTACCTCTACCTCACCTATCATAGCATCAATCTGCTTACGTGTAGCTGAAAGATTATCAACAACGATAGCCTTAACTACATTGCCTTCGAATGGACCAAAGCCACAGTCAGCCATAACATCTGTAGCATCCTGAAGAACTAAATCAATGCGAAGGTCTGGCTTATCACTGCCGTACTTATCCATAGCCTCAAGATATGGAATACGTACAAATGGAGCTGTTGAAGCACTCTTATATACGCCGTATTTTGCAAAGATAGGAGGAAGTACATCCTCGATAACTGCAAATACATCTTCCTGAGATGCAAATGCCATCTCCATATCAAGCTGATAGAACTCTCCTGGAGAACGATCTGCTCTAGCATCCTCATCACGGAAGCAAGGCGCTATCTGGAAATATCTATCAAAGCCTGATGCCATAAGTATCTGTTTAAACTGCTGTGGTGCCTGAGGAAGGGCGTAGAACTTGCCAGGATGATTACGTGCTGGAACAAGGTAATCACGTGCGCCCTCAGGTGATGAGCATGTAAGGATTGGAGTGGTAATCTCCATAAAATCGTGTGCAATCATAGCTGTTCTAAGCTCTGCTACGATTTTGCTTCTAAGAACGATTTTGCTCTTAACCTCTGGATTACGAAGGTCAAGATAACGATATTTTAAACGTGTATTCTCATCAGCTTCCTTAGAACGATTAATCTCAAATGGAAGCTCGTTGTGAGTACACTTTCCAAGTACTTCAATGCCAGTAGGAACAACCTCTATCTCACCTGTAGGAAGCTCTGTGTTCTTAGATGAACGCTCACGAACTGTCCCAGTAACTGAAATAGTAGATTCCTTATTAACAGAATCAATGATAGCCATCATATCCTCTGTTTCTACAACTATCTGTGTAGTGCCATAGAAATCACGAAGGATAACGAATCCAAGATTCTTAGACACTTTTCTAATGTTTTCAAACCAACCAACTAATGTAACTTCTTTGCCAGCATCAGCAAGACGAAGCTCGTTACAGTTGTGTGTACGTGACTGAGTCATTATATGTAACCTCTCTTCTTTAATGGAAATAAACAACCCATTAATAATACACCTTTTTAATATGCAAGTCTAGATATCTTGTGGGACTTATCCACTTTTCCTGTGGCATGAAGCCCAGCCTCCAAAAGCCTTTGAAGCTCTTCACGTCCAAACACAAGCTTTGTGTCATCATCTAATGTAACAACTATATTCGTCTCACAGGTTACGCAATTGCCTCCAGGGCAGCCTTCATCACAATCAGCGTCTTCACATATATTTGCACAATTTGAGCAGTCTACCTGATACATGTTTTTGCGATTGATTACACCTATCTCCTCTAGGGTATTCACCATCCTATACACAGTAGCACTGCCAATATTTTTATCTTTTTTTACAGCTTCTCTGTATATTTCCTTCACACAGGAAGGATCCCCATTTAGTATGATGTCAAGGATGGTCATACGCTGCTTGGTAATTCTGCACCCTGATTCTCTAAGCTGTTGGATGATTATTTCCCTTTGTTCTGACTCCATTACGTCCATATCTCTACCTCTTACCTTCTAAATGAAAAACCCAGCCCTTAAATGGGCTGGAATTGTTTTAATCTAGTCATGAGTTTAAAATCTTGCTATTAGCATATTCCTTGATAGCTTTAAAGCTTTCCTTACTAATAACGTGTTCTATTCTGCAGGCATCCTCTGCAGCGATTTCCTCATCAACACCAAGTTTTACCAACACATCCGTAAAAAACTCATGTCTTTCCAGTATCATTTCTGCTATCTCTCTACCCTCGTCAGTAAGATATATATATCCTGCATCAGTCACTGTAATGTGATTTTTCTCACGAAGATTTTTCATTGCTATACTAACTGATGATTTTTTAAAATTCAGTTCATTGGCAACATCCACAGAACGAACAACAGGAAGCTTCTTGCTAAGAATAAGAATGGTCTCTAAATAATTTTCTGCAGATTCATTAACAAATGTTCTCACTATAAACTCCTCCTAAATGAATTGACTGGTGAAATTTCAGTTGCACACAATCCACTTTATGTAAAAGGTTATCACACTTCTTACTCAAGTGCAATAACATAAACTATAGTTAGCTTACTCTAACTTTAATCTTTTTTCAAGTATTCTAAATTAAATATTAAACGTTTCTTAAATAACTTTCCAAAGTGTTGACGTGAACATTTTTTACAGGTAAAGTGCAACTAAAGATTTGAAACAATGCTTTCAAAATTTTCAGGAGGCACTTATGAATGATTTCAGATATCGTATGGCAAAATTTTTTAATGGAAGGACAGGGGTTGATGCATTAGGTCGCACCGTCACATGGGTTGCCCTCATACTGATGCTGCTTACCATGATTACTCATTCTTCTATTCCTTATTTGCTCGCCATGGTCTGCTTGATTTACAGTATTTGGCGTATGCTCTCCAAAAATTATCAAAAGCGTTATTATGAAAATGCAAAGTTTCTTGAGAAAACCGCTGGTATACGCAGACATTTTTCAGGATTACAGTATAAATTCAGAGGCTTTGTTGCAAGAACTAAGGAGAATTACAGGCTGAGAAAAATATATGCTTATTTTAAATGTCCCAGCTGTAAGCAAAAGCTTCGTGCTCCTAAAGGCAGAGGGAAAATTCAAGTAACCTGTAGTAAATGTCATACAGTTTTTATAAAAAAGGTGTAAAACTTGTTTGGATATATTAACGCTGATTTAAAACAGCTTTCAGATACAGATCGAACTAAATATCAGCAATTTTACTGCGGATTATGTCACGCCTTGGGAGAGGCTGCCGGAATGAAGGGACAATTGCTTTTAAACTATGATTTATGTTTTTTAGCAATCCTACTCCAGAGTCTATATGAGCCTGACATTCTTGAGGACAGACATAGATGTATCATTCATCCAATTAAATTGAAAAACTACTATCGCAGTGAAGCCATTGAATACGCAGCAGATATGGATATACTATTATCCTACCACAGCCTGATGGATCACTATAATGATGACAACTCAAAGCTGGCAAAAATCGCTGCTGATTCAATTAAAAATAAATATAACCTTATAAAAGCCAAATATCCTAGACAAGCCGCCGCTATTGAAAACTATATTGAGTCTCTTTCAGAGGCAGAACGTTCTAAGGAAACAAATATAGACAAGGTTTCCAGCTATACTGGTGAAATGCTTGGCACTATCCTAAATTGGAAGGAAGATGCCTGGGGCAAAACACTCCACTGTATGGGTTTTCACATGGGCAAATTCATCTATATTTTAGATGCCTATGAAGATTTAAAAAAAGATGAAAAGCTTGGAAGATATAATCCTTTATCATTCATGAAAAATGATTCCCCAAAGGAGTATGAAACCTTTGTAAGAATTAATCTTACTTCGCTTATGGCAGAATGTGCCAAAGGCTTCGAGCGTTTACCGATTGTAGAAAATGCAGATATTCTGAGAAACATAATTTACTCAGGAGTTTGGACTAAATACGAATATTTGCAGATAAAAGATAAGAAAAATACTAAAGAGGTGAAACCTTAATGATTGACCCTTATAGAGTGCTTGGCGTCGCCAGAGGTGCCTCTGATGAAGAAATAAAAAAAGCATACAGAAGTCTCAGCAGAAAATATCATCCAGATGCCAATATAAATAACCCGAATAAAGCCCAGGCTGAAGAACGTTTCAAGGAAATACAGGCAGCCTACAATCAAATAATGGATGAGCGTCAAAACGGCAGTTATTCAAATGATTATGGCTATAGCAGTAGCTATGGTGGAGGCTATGAATATGAGAATAATTCTAATGATGCATACTCCATCGAAATGCAGGCAGCTGCTAATTATATAAACGCAAGACAATACACGCAAGCTATGAATGTGCTCTACTCTATTCCTGATAGTGGCAGAAATGGCAAATGGTATTTCTTCGCAGCTGTAGCTTCGCAGGGAATTGGCAACTATATGGATGCAAGAGAATTTATTTCAAGAGCAATTGCATTAGAGCCAAGCAACTTTAGATACAGACAGTTTGAGCAAAGCATCAATTTCGGAAGCGGCTGGTATGAAACCAGAGGTGCCAGCTATGGTTATAGCAGGCCTTATGCTGGTGTTGCCAGATGGTGTATCAGCATGGCATTTTTAAATCTATTATGTAATATTTGTTGCTGCTTCTAACATTATAAATTTAATAATTACCAGGTCATTCGGACCGTTCATATATTTTCTCCCTTCAAAAGAAACCTCAGGGCTTCAGCCACCCTGAGGTTTCTTAATTTTTATATTTAATGCAGCTACAATGGTTTTTACTAACATAGCCATTGCTACCATTATGAATAATTCGGTAATAAACAATGCGCCAATCTGTCTTAATCCCAGAAGCTGTCCTTCTAGATTGTCTCCTATGTAGTATATGACAATATGATGCACTAAAAACACCTCATAGGATATTTGGCATATCCTGTCTATTACGCCATCATAAAAGGTTGCCTTGGTTTGTGGCTTTTCCAATGAAAAAAAACAAACAAAAATCATAGTAGCATATACCAGATTGTTAAATGTCATTGGAGTAGGCAATTGTATTTTGAGTACTATTCCAAGGATGATTATGATTGCCGAAACTATCCCTGCCACCAGCCTAAAGACCTTTTTATCCATAAGCTTTGGCAGTTCCAAAATCAAAAACATTCCTAATAAAAAATCATAGGCCTTGATAAATACATTCGTCCAGGGAGAAGCAAATAACCCATCAGAAAAAACCATAATAATATAATAAATGGTGGTCACTATTATGGTCACATATCTGTTTTTTTCCATGCAAAATCTAAAGATAGGAAAAACGCCATATAGCATTATAAGTGCTCCTAGAAACCATTCTCCTACATGCAAACTAAAGGTAGGAAAAAATTGTTCGAAGTACCCATCCATCCCCAAAAGATTCAATAATAGTTTACTTTTTGAAACACTCGGAAAATACCCCAGCCATTCTGGTTTCAACACAAAGGATGCAATGAGAGAAAAAATCTCTACAATATAAAAGGGAATTAGAAGTTTTGTAAATCTGCGTTTATAAAAATCCTTAACATCCCACTTTCTAGTGCTAGACAACATAAGACCTGCACCAGAAATCATGAAAAACAGACTAACACCTATTATGGCTATATGAAAATTGCCATTGGTATAATACACCCATCCTCTTTCTAAAAAATTGTAATTTCCCTTCTGCTCCAGCTCCACCATAAAATGGTAGACAATGATAAAACAAAAGGCCAATACACGCAAATGGTTCATGGATAGATATTTAGTTTTACTCTCCATTGATTGATGCTCCATCTGAGTCATGCCCTCCAATTAGTAAATTTAAGTAAACCTAATCTGCCACGACTTCTTTTAATATAACTTCATTTCCTGTGACAAGATATGTATTGCCAGATCCACAGTAGGGACAAGTCTTTCCATGAGCCACAGTCTCATATTCCTTTTGGCAGTCCTCACAAAATGTAACCGCCTTTATTGTTTCGCATGTAAGCTTGCTCCCTTCTAAAAGTGGATATTTTTTCGAATTCCACTCCCAGCAGTCCATAAGATAGCTTGGGATAACCGTGGAAACCTCCCCAATGGACAGGATTACTTCATTTATGTGTGTAGCATCATTTTCCTTGGCTACTTCCTCTACCTGTTTTGCCACATGAAACACAATACCTAATTCATGCATATTTTATACTCCCTCTAAAATGATTACATTTCAACATGCAGTTTCTTTGTCATGTAAGTGATTAGCATATCCAAGCCCACTTCATTTTCTCCACCTCTTGGAATGATTATATCTGCATGTTTTTTTGATGGTTCAACAAACTCTTCATGCATAGGCTTTACTGTTTGAGAATACTGGTCAAGTATAGAATCAATGCTTCTTCCACGTTCAATCATATCTCTTCTAATACGGCGCATAAGTCTTTCGTCAGCATCTGTATCTACAAATATTTTTATATCCATCAAATCACGTAATTCTTTGTTTTCCAGTATAAGTATGCCTTCCATGACAATCACAGTCTTAGGCTCTATTTTGATGGTTTCCTCAGAACGGTCGTGATTTACATAATCATAAACTGGCATATCAATGGCATAGCCTTTTATAAGACGTCTGACATCCTCTGCCATCATATCTGATTCAAATGAGTCTGGATGATCATAATTTAAATGGCTACGCTCTTCAAAGGACATGTTTGGATGTGCCTTATAGTATGCATCATGACTTATAACAGCAATGTCTTTTCCAAAATAATCCTTTAACTTATTAATGATTGTGGTTTTTCCTGATGCAGAACCACCTGCTACACCCACTACACAAATTTTCTCTGACATATACACTCCTTATTTAACCTTTAAAACGTTTGAACCCTTCACCATACACTGCCTTTGATTCCATTATGACAATAAATGCGTCCACGTCAATTTTTTTTGCAACTCGATTGACCTGATACATCTGTTTATCTGAGCAGGCACACATAAGCACCTGTCTCATATCCCCTTTGTAGCCGCCTCTTGCTGTAAAAATAGTTGTGCCTCTTTCCACGGCTTTATCTATGGCATCTGCTATATCCTCTGCTCTATTGGTAACTATCATACACATCATACCAGAATCGGCATTTATCATCACCTTGTCTACAACAAGTGAACCTATATAGCTGATTACAAAACCATAACACAAAGCTTCAAATGAATGGGCATAAGCAATAGTATCAATGACAATAATCACTACATCCACTATGAAAAAGATTCTTCCAAGGGACATATGTGGATGTTTTGCCTTGATTATCATCATCACGAAGTCTGCACCACCTGTGGATGAGTTTCGCATATATACAAGAGCATAGCCAAGACCAGTAAAAACACCAACCACAACAGCATTAAGCAGTATGTTTGAAATCTCTATTCTTGGAAAAAATGGTGCTACAAAATCCATCATTACCGTTCCTATGGCCATAGTTTTAAATGACTTAAGAAGAAACTTTTTTCCAAGTACCTTGTATGCTGCAAAAATAAGTGGAATATTCATAATGATTGTTACTATACCAATTTTCCATCCCCAGTATTGGTAGAAAATCATTGCAATACCAGATAATCCTGTCAATGGAAATTTGGCATCCGCAGCAAAGTTATAAAGTGCAATACCTATACACAATCCTGATAGGGCATCCATCAAAATATCAATTAATAGCTCTTTTCTTTTTTCTGATAACATAATTCCCTCTACCTGGCGAAACGCTTCGCTATGCCGTGGAGTACGCGAACAACCGTGTCCATACCTTCTGCAGTAATGTGTTCCATTGGACCGTGGAAATTGTAGCCACCTGTGCCAAGGTTTGGACATGGCAATCCCATAAATGAAAGACGTGCTCCGTCTGTGCCGCCACGGATTGCAACAGCCTTAGGATTCTCTCCAGCATCCTTTAATGCTTCAAAAGCGTAATCTATAAGGAACATATGTGGCTTAATCATCTCAAGCATGTTCTGATATTGATCCTTGATAGTAAGCAGGCAAGTACCATCGCCATACTTCTGATTAATGATATTGGCTGCATGCTCCATAACCTTTTTCTTCTCAGCGAACTTATCAGCATCATGGTCACGGATAATATAAGAAAGCTCAGCTTCCGCAACATCACCCTTCATATCTGTAAGATGGAAGAATCCTTCGTAGCCCTCTGTCTGGCTTGGAGTCTGTGTTGGTGGAAGCATACTATTAAATTCCATTGCTACAAGTGCTGCATTAACCATGATATCCTTGGCATCTCCTGGGTGAATATTAACACCATTGAACTTAACTGAAGCTGCTGCTGCATTAAAGTTTTCGTATTCTACAGCATTTTCCTCCCCGCCGTCTACCGTATATGCGAAGTCAGCTCCAAAACCTGCTACATCAAAATGGTCTGCGCCAGAACCAATCTCCTCATCTGGTGTAAATCCTATACATATCTTTCCATGTGGCACATCTGATTTAATGATTTCCTCAGCAAAAGTCATTATTTCGGCAACTCCTGATTTGTCATCAGCCCCAAGAAGAGTCGTTCCATCTGTGTGTATGAGTGTACGCCCCTTTAGTCCTTTCAAATGTGGAAAATCACTTACCTTTATAGTGCGCCCTGAGTTTCCGAGCACCACGTCCTCACCATCATAGTTTTCCTCTACTACAGGATTGACGTTTTCTCCACAAAAGTCTGGTGCTGTATCCATATGTGCAATAAATCCTACTGCTTTTTTATTTTCATAACCTGGTGTCGCCTCTATAGATGCATAAACATAGCATTTGTCGTCCACCATGGCATTATTAATGCCTATTTCATGCAGCTCCTGAACCAACATTTTTGCCAGATTAAACTGTCTGGCTGTGGATGGAACTGTATTGCTATCCTCATCACTTGTTGTGTATACTTTTACATATTTTAATAATCTCTCATAAGCTCTCATTATCGTCTCCTTTATATTAAGCCCATACATCTCAACACATATAACCAAATAGTCAAAGTAAAGGCTGATAGTATCGTTGTTAGCATCACTATGCCCGCTGAAACCGTTCCATTATAACCCATAGATTTCGCCATTACAAAGGATGAAACCGTTGTGGGCGAGCTAGTCATTATCAGTATTGCAATTAGTTTTTCCTGTGTAAATCCAAGGTATATGGCAACTGGTATTATTAGCAGTCCTAATCCAACGAGCTTTAGAAATGTGGCTAATGCTGTAGGCCATATTTCATCTATCGCAGCTTTTAAATCAAAGCTAGCTCCAAGTGCCATCAACCCAAGTGGGGTGGCCAATCCACTGAGATAATCCATTGTTTTAGGAAGCAAAATCGGAAGTGGAAGTAACGCTCTAAGAAGTCCTAAAACAATTCCTATAATTATAGGGTTGGTTACAACTCCCAAAAGTGTCTTTTTTATAAGAGCTGGCGTCAGTTTCCCGTCTGTTTTTCCAACCGTCAAAACTATTACTGCCAAAACATTATAAAGTGGTACGGCACCTATTATCATAAGCGGAGTAAGTCCTGCGCTACCATATAGATTTGTTGCAATTCCCACTCCTAACAAGGCAGCACTGCTTCGATAGCTTCCCTGGATAACCTCTGGTCTAATATCTTTTTCTTTTACTAACATTGCAAAAAGGAATGCAATTATAATAGAAAACACTGTTGCCACAAAACAAAATATTACAAATCTTGTATCCCATATTTCCTCTACATCTGATGTGGATAATTCCTCATACACCAGCAGCGGAAGGGCGATTTTGAACACAAATTTATTTAATCCCCTGGTAAGTTCTTCATCAAAAATTTTTGTATATTTAAAAAAATATCCCAGCACCATTAGTAAAAAAACTGGCACCGTGGCATTTAAACAAAATAATAAATTATCAAGCATTTTTTTCTCCAGTGGTGACTCAATGGAAAAGTTGTCTGGCAAAGCCAGATTTCTGCCAGCAATTCCCATGTTATGCCAGCAGAAAGTATTGTCTATACATAAAATGAGGGTCTAGCGTAAACCAGACCCCCTTTATAATCGTTTTGAATTATTGTGAAATCATAAACTCCAAAAGTCTTTTTGCATCATCAGGCTCATAAGCAATAAGCTCAAGCTCTGGAATTGTCTCATTTGTCTGAAAGATATTTGCAAGGGAAACAAACTGAGAAAGCTTTGATTTAAGATTAAGTCTATCGCCCTCACCTGTAACCAACTCTACTCTACCTTCGCAACTATCAACTACTTTAAAAAATGCTTCCGTATCTTTAATATTTGTGATTTTCATGGTCTCCTCCTTTAGACATTAAACCTAAATGTAATAACATCTCCATCACTTACAATATACTCCTTACCTTCCATTCTAACAAGTCCTTTTTCCCTGGCTGCTGCCATAGAGCCGTTTGCCATAAGGTCATCATAGCTTACAACCTCTGCCTTGATGAATCCACGCTCGAAATCTGTGTGAATCTTACCAGCGGCCTGTGGAGCCTTTGTTCCTTTTTTGATTGTCCACGCACGTGTCTCGTCCTCTCCTGATGTAAGGTAAGAAATAAGACCAAGCAATCTGTATGAAGCTGTGATAAGCTTATCAAGACCTGACTCTTCAAGTCCCATAGCCTCTAAGAACTCCTGCTTTTCTTCCTCTGACTCAAGCTCTGAAATCTCCTGCTCGATCTGAGCTGAGATAACGAATACCTCTGAACCTTCCTTTGCAGCATACTCTCTAACAGCCTGTACGTTCTTGTTGTTAGCACCATCATCTGCAAGATCCTCATCCTCTACATTAGCAGCATAGATAACAGGCTTTGCTGTAAGAAGATTATACTCCTTGAAGTATGCTTCCTCGTCCTCATCGTTAAGTACAAAAGACTTTGCCATGTTGCCAGCTTCCATGTGCTCTAAAAGACGCTTTTGCATAGCAGCTTCCTTCTGAAGTGTCTTGTCCATTCTTGCTGAACGCTCTGTCTTAGAAAACCTGCGCTCCATTACTTCCATATCTGAGAAAAGAAGCTCAAGGTTGATTGTCTCGATATCTCTTAAAGAATCGATGCTGCCATCAACGTGAACAACATTAGCATCCTCAAAGCAACGTACAACGTGAACGATTGCATCTACCTCACGGATGTTTGCAAGGAACTGGTTTCCAA
>CAMNPQ010000081.1 GCA_946548305.1 uncultured Pseudobutyrivibrio sp. | reverse complement strand
AGCATTTAACACAGCTTTGTGCACATAAGGATGAGGTAGAGGTTGCAGCACTTTGCGATATCGAAAAGGAAAGATGCGAAAAGGCAAATGCTGATTTTGGACTTAATGCAAAAATTTACACAGACTACAAGGAGATGGTGGCAGATGATTCACTTGATGTGATTCATGTATGTACACCAAATCCATTACACGCAGAAATGGCAATTGCAGCATTAAATAGTGGTAAGCACTGCTATTGTGAAAAACCACTGGCATGCACATATGAAGATGCTAAGAAAATCCTTGAAGCACGTGATGCATCAGGTAAGCAGCTTGCTTGTGGTACACAGTGGAGATACAACACTGCAACAGTAGAAATGAAGAGAATGTTTGATAGAGGAGAATTTGGCGATGTTTTCTATATTCGTTCATCACAGCTTCGCCCAAGACGTCTCCCAGCATACGGCGTATACACAAGCAAAGAATTAAATGGTGGTGGTGTCCTTATGGATGGAGGCCCACACTCAATCGACCTTCCAATGTGGCTTACAAGTAACTATGATGTAGCAACTGTTCGAGGCGTTACATTTGACAAAATGAAGAATTTCCCAGATGCCAATGAACTTGGACCATGGGATCCTAACAACTTTGATGTTGAAGATACAGCAATGGCAATGATTACAATGAAAAACGGCATGATGATTTATGTTGAAACTGCATGGTGTTCTAATATGCAGCAGGAAGCTCCTGGAATTATTGCTTCAATTTCTGGAACTAAGGCTGGAGCTGATATGGTTGGCCCTGGATTTGAAAACTGTGTACGTGTAACAAAAGAAGTAGATGGCAAACTTGTTACAGAAACAGTTGATCCTGAGGAAAAATTCAACATGTGGGAATATGACATGAGCCGTTGGGTAGATGCCGTAACAAAGGGTACAGAGCCTGCAGTAACTGGAGAGCAGGCAGCAGTAGTTACACGTGTAATCGAGGCTATTTACAAGTCTGCTGAAACAGGTGAAACAGTAGTATTCGATTAATAAAAATGAAGTGCCATTTGCCTGACACAAATGGGAGTGGCACTTCTTTTTATAAAAAAGAATGTATGGAGGTTTATTTTATGAAGTTAAGGAGAATGGTTGCACTGGGGCTTACAGTTGTTACAGCATTTACCATGAGTGCCTGTGGGGGAAATAATTCAGGTTCTAATGGATCTTCAGATGGAGCACCTGAAAATGTAGGAAGTGAAATACAGACAGGTGATAATTTGTTTGATGCAAATATTGACCCAGACAATACCAAAAAAACAGATGAAACAATCGTTGTTCAATTAAATTCTGAGCCATCTGGTTTATGGGCAGGTGGAACTGGAAAGCAGGAGAATGAAACTGCAATTATTGATGGTGCAATTTTTGACACATTAGTTCATATGGATAGAAAAACTGGTGATGTTCTTCCAGCTCTTGCAACTGAGTGGGAGTGGATTGATCCTACACATTGTCAGTTTACACTTCGTGATGATGTATTAATGACAGATGGAACACTCCTTGAACCAGCAGATGTTGTATACAGTGTAGGAGCATGGCTTGAATATAGCCCAAATACTGATACAGGTAAGTTCCTTGTAGGAGCAACAGATGATGGTGATGGCAAAGTTACAATCGAATTTAATACAACAGCACCAGACTTATTAAACATGCTTTCATGGAGCAACTTTGGAATTGTAAGTGAAGATGAAGTAAATGCTCTTGGTGGTAATGTTGCAGCAGATAAAAAGCCATTAATGGGTTCAGGAAAATATCGTTTCAAAGAATGGATTGATGGCCAGTATATCCTTCTAGAGAGAAATGATGACTACTGGGATGACAGTTATGCAGGATATTTCAAGGAAATAAAGCTTGTATTTATACAGGATCCTGCAGCACAGGCAATGGGAATTCTATCAGGTGACGCCCAAATTGCATATAACATGCCAGTAAGTATGGCTGCAACTTACGTTGGAAATGAAAATGTCAATGTCATTGTTCATGAGTTTGGTCAGAATTCAAGAGTATGGTACAACATGGGACCAAAAGCAGGAGCAACTAAGGACTTAAAAGTACGTCAGGCAATTGACAAAGCCCTTAATTTTGATGCTATTGCACAGGTTGGAACAGGCGGATTTGGCAAGGAAGTTCACAGCTATTTCCCAGATAACAGCAAATACTATAATGAAATATTTACTACAGAAGAAAGAGCAGTAGATATTGAAGGTGCAAAAAAACTTTTAGAAGAAGCTGGCTATGGTGATGGCCTTGATCTTACATTAGTTGGTATGCAGGATCAGGAAGCTGTATTCACTGTTATGCAGGAGAATTTAAGCCAGGCTGGAATCAACTTAAAAGTAGACATACTTGATACACCAGCATTCGTTGGAGCAGCAAATAGTGGTGATTACGATTTAATACATGTCGGTGATTTCGTAGATGCCAGATACCCTGCAATTTGCGTATTCTTTAAACAGTCATGCATTGATACTTTCTGCATCGGTGGTGCAAAATGGACCACACCAGAAATAGAAGAGGCATTAAACAAATTTATCGAAGAGCCTGATGAAGCTAAGGCTAAGGAAGAAGCAAAAGAATTTGAAGAAATGCTTAAAGAGCAGATGCCTTATTCTAATACTTTCCCAGAAATGCATGCAAATCTTACAGCAAAGGATATTAAGGGATACAAGACTATTGAAAGAGGCTATATAGACATAACTAGTTTATATAAATAATCATTTATGAGTACATTTTTCAAAGGTCAAAAATAACATATTGATTTTTGACCTTTTCTCCTTTTGATAAATTTTCTTATTTAAAACAGGTTATTTTTGATGTGGTTCATGTTCACAATTTGGACAAAAACTGAATATTTTAAAATTCTTCCCAAGGCTATCATAAGTATAACAAGTGATTCCAAGTTAGGGGTGAATCACACAAAGGAAGGAAAAGGAGAAGAAGAATGAAACTAAAAAAATTGGTATCTACTGGTCTTGCCACAGTGATGGCACTATCTATGGTAGCCTGTGGAAGCTCTGGAACAAACGAGACTGCAGAAAGCAACACAAGTGGCGAGGCAGCTACAGTTACAGCGGAAAACACAGCAAATGCAGATGAGGCAAACACAGAAAAATCTGATGAGACTTTAGTAGTTGCGCTTGCATCTGAGCCATCTTCAATTGTAGCAACACTTGTTGGTGAGTCAGAGAATGAATCAAGTATCATTGGAGGAGCACTTCTTGATACACTTGTTGCTCAGGATCAGACAACAGGTGAAATCATTCCTAATCTTGCAACTGAGTGGGAATGGCTTGATGATTACAGATTACAGTTCACACTTCGTGATGATGTAAAAAACTACGATGGTGATCTACTTACAGCGGATGATGTGGTTTACACATTTAATACACTTGCATCAGAATCAGGAAACAATGATGGCGGTAAATTCCTTGACCCATCAAAGAACGAAGTAGTAGATGAGCACACAGCTATCATTGGTTTTAACACAGTTGCACCAGATATCGTAACAATGCTTACATGGACACCATTTGGTATCTTCTCACAGGATGAGGTAGAGGCATGTGGAGATTTTGCAACAGCAGCCGATGCCCCAATGTTTGGTTCTGGAAAGTATCACTTTAAAGAGTGGGTTCAGGGACAGTACATCACCATTGAAAGAAATGAAGATTACTGGAATCCAGACTACACAGCATACTTCAAGGAAATCAAATTTACATTCACACAGGATGCTGCTTCAAGAGAGATGGCTGTTGAAGCTGGTGATGCAGGTGTCGCAAACGATATAGCAGTTGCTCAGGCATCTACATACGCAAGCAATCCTAATGTTAAGACTTCATTCTACAGCTTTGGTCAGGTAATGCACCTTTGGATGAACATGCGTGACTCAGAGCCAATGAAGGATGTAAGAGTTCGTGAAGCAATCGACAAAGCACTTGATTATGATGCAATAGCAGCTTACCAGACAGGTGGTCAGGGTACACAGAGCTTAGGTTACATCGACAAGGACGTTCCTTTCGCAGTTGATTACTACACAGAAGATGAAAGAAAGCAGGACATCGAAGCTGCAAAGGCTTTACTTGAGGAAGCAGGATATGGCGATGGCCTTACAATCTCAGCACTTGGCGCTCAGGACACAGAAGGTCTTTACACAGTAATTCAGGCACAGCTTGCACTTGCTGGTATTACGCTTGAAATCAACACTGTAGATATCCCAACATTTGTACAGGGAGCTAATGGTGGTGACTATGATGTGATTATCGTTGGTGAGTATCTTGATTCAAGAAACCCATCTGCATGGGTATTCTTCGATGAGAACTCAATCAATACATTCTGTATCGGTGGTCCAAAGTGGACATCAGATGAAATCCAGTCAGCAATCAGTGATGTAATCACAGCAGCTGATAATGACACAGCTAAGGAAAAGGTTGCTGCACTTGAGGATCTCTTCAAGAAAGACACTCTTGTATTAAACCTTTGCCCAGAAATGAAGGCTGTTATCACACAGACAGATATCAAGGGTCTTACAACAAGAGAAAGAGGCTTTATCGATGTAACAAACTTCTATAGAGAAGCAGAGTAAATTTTAGTTAAAAAAATTAATAAATAAAAGATTTGGGCCATAGGCAATACCTAGCCTATGGCTCAAACTATATAAAAATAGTAGGAGCTGGCGATGATTAAATATATTATCAAGAGAATTTTATATCTCATACCTATTATGCTGGGTGTGTCAGCTATTATATTTATCCTAAAAACCTTCACACCTGGTGATCCAGCCAGAGTCATTTTAGGAAATGATGCTACACAAGAGCAGGTAGACGCAAAAAGAGAAGAATTAGGTCTTAATGACCCGGTTATTATACAGTATGGCAATTATATTAAAGGAATTGTAACTAGAGGCGATTTTGGTGATTCCTACAGAACAGGAAATCCTGTTTTATCGGAAATATTACCTCGTTTAAAGACTTCAGGTTTGATTACACTTGGAGCAGTGGCAATTGGAGCAGTCATTGGAGTACTCCTTGGAATCATATCCGCACTTAGAAAATACACCTGGGTTGATTCATTAGTGCTGGTTATATCAATGTTTTTCCAATCTGTTCCAGAGTTTGTAGTAGCACTTGTGCTTATCTTTATTTTCGCAGTTAACTATCACTTGTTACCATCAAGTGGTATTGAGACAGCATCAGGATACATACTTCCAATGCTTTGTATTGGTCTTTCATCTGTTGCATCTTACACACGTATCACCCGTTCATCCATGCTGGAGGTACTTTCTGAGGATTACATCAGAACAGCAAAGGCAAAGGGGCAGACAGACAGCAACATTACAAAGCATCATGCACTTAGAAATGCAATGATTCCAGTGGCACAGTCCATAGGAACAAACCTTGGCAACTCAATCGGTGGTGCTATGGTTCTTGAAACAGTATTCGGTGTGCCTGGTGTTGGTAAATATATCGTAGATTCCATTACTCAGAGAAACTATCCATCAGTTTTAGGTGGAGCACTAATCATAGCAATGGTACTTACAATCATAAATCTCCTTGTTGATATAAGCTTTATCCTTATTGACCCACGACTAAAGAGCACAATTATTGCAGGTGGGAAAAAGTCAAAGAAGGTTAAAGAAACAGCTGCAAAGGCAGCTTGAGAAAGGAAGTTTTTAGGAGGAGAAATAAAATGGCAAAAATGTATACTCCAGAAATGGAAAAAATTGCTAAGAAAAAGGCCAGAAGAAAAAAGCCTATAAATTCTACACCAGCCTATGAGGCATGGAAAAGATTTAGAAGAAACAAAACAGCCATTGTAGGGCTTGTAATGGTTTGCATATTGGTACTGATTGCTTTATTTGCAAATTTCATTGCTCCATATGATTATCAGGCACAGGATTACACAGCTATGATGCAAAAACCAAATGCAGCACATCTATTTGGAACAGACCAGTTTGGTCGAGATATTTTTAGCCGCTGTGTTTATGGAGCAAGGTACTCACTTTTTATCGCACTATTTTGTACCATTGCAGCACTTTTCTCAGGCGGTTTGCTTGGAATTTTGGCAGGTTATTTTGGTGGTATCGTAGATACGGTAATCATGAGAGTTATGGATATATTCCAGTCAATCCCAATGATTATGATGGCTATGTGTATTGTTTCAGTTTTGGGAAATGGTATTCCACAGTTGGTTGCCGCAGTAATGTTTGCATCAATGCCTACCATGGCAAGAAACAATAGAGCTGCAATCCTTAGAGTTAGAGGCTGTGACTACATTGAGTCTTCAGAGGCTATCGGTGTAAGCCAGATAAAGATGATTATAAAGCACATGATTCCAAATGCAGCAGGTGTAATGATTATTTATTTCGTTGGCTTCCTTGCCGTATCAATCATGATGATGTCTTCAATGAGTTACATCGGCGTTGGTCTTGCAGCACCTACACCAGAATGGGGACTTATTTTAAATGATGGAAAAGCATACATGACAAGCAGTCCTTACATGATGTTTTTCCCAGCTTTAATGATTATGATTACATGTTTTGCATTCAACCTTTTAGGTGATGGATTGCGTGATGCATTTGATCCAAAGTCAAAGTAAAAGGAGTAAATGATGGACGAGAATATTTTAGATATAGAGGATTTGGTTGTTCACTATGAGACAGAGGATGAAGTGGTCGAGGCCGTAAATAACATCAAACTCACTATGAAAAAAGGTGAAATACTTGGACTTGTTGGTGAGACTGGCGCAGGTAAGACAACTACAGCCCTGGCAATCATGGGATTACTTCCTGAGAGAGTAGGAGCAATCAAAAAAGGCAAGATTAAATTTGAAGGAGAAAACCTTTTAGAAAAATCAAAGCGTGAAATGAGAGCTGTAAGGGGAAAGAAAATATCTATGATTTTTCAGGATCCTATGACAGCATTAAACCCAGTAAAGACAGTAGGCGACCAAATAGCGGAAGTTATCTTGTTACATGACAAATGCTCTAAAGTGGAGGCATTAAAACGTGCTCAGGATATGTTGGCTTTGGTTGGCATTGTTCCAGAACGATACAAGGACTATCCACATCAGTTTTCCGGTGGTATGAAGCAGCGTATTGTAATTGCTATAGCCCTTGCATGCGAGCCGGATTTGCTTATTGCAGATGAGCCTACTACAGCCTTGGATGTGACAATCCAGGCTCAGATTTTGGATATGATGAGAGCTCTTCAAAAGAAGAATAATACATCAACAATCCTTATCACACACGATTTAGGTGTAGTGGCAGAAATGTGTGACCATTGTGCAGTAATGTATGCAGGTGAAATCGTAGAGTACGGTACTTTGGAGGAAATTTTTGACAATCCAAAGCATCCATATACAAAGGCATTATATAAATCTATTCCAAGTTTGGACAAGGATGTGGATAGACTCCATGTAATACCTGGAATGGTCTGTGACCCATCAGATTTGCCAAGTCACTGCAGCTTTTATGACAGATGTGATGAAAAATGTGATGCTTGCAAGCTTCATGACCCACTTCCATACGAAATCAAGGATGGTCATGTGGTTAAGTGCCTGAAGTATCAAGCTAGGGAGGAAGAATAATAATGGCTGAGAATTTATTAGAAATTAAAAATTTAAAGAAATATTTTTCTACTCCTAGAGGAATGCTTCATGCAGTAGATAACGTTAGCCTTAATATCGAAAAAGGTAAAACAGTTGGTGTTGTTGGAGAGTCAGGTTGTGGAAAGTCCACTCTTGGTAAGACTCTCATGAGATTACATGAGCCTACTTCTGGTCAGGTTTTATTTAAAGGGGCAGACATTGCAAGCATGCCTCTTAAAGAATTCAAGAAAAATTATCGAGCAAATATCCAGATGATTTTCCAGGATCCTTATGCCAGCCTTGACCCAAGAATGAATGTGCTACAGCTTGTGGAAGAGCCAATTAAGACAAACAATAAAAATCTGAGTAAGGCAGAGGTTACAGCCAAAGCCAAAGAAATGATGGAATTAGTAGGCTTGGCAAAACGCTTAGAGGGAGCATATCCTCACGAACTAGATGGAGGAAGAAGACAGAGAATCGGTATTGCAAGAGCATTATCCTTAAACCCTGAATTCATTGTATGCGATGAGCCAGTATCAGCTTTGGATGTGTCAATTCAGGCACAGATTTTAAACCTGCTTCAGGATTTGCAAGACCAAAGAGGTCTCACATATATGTTTATCACCCATGATATGTCTGTAGTAAAGCATATCTCAGATGACATTGTTGTAATGTACTTGGGGCAGATGATTGAAAAATGTCCAGCGGATGAAATATTCAAACATACTATTCATCCATACTCACAGGCATTACTTAGTGCCATTCCAATTCCAGATGTTCATGTAAAACATGAGCGCATGGTATTGAAAGGAGAGTTAACATCTCCAATTAATCCAAAACCATGTTGTAGATTTGCTGCAAGATGTCCTTATGCAACAAAGGAATGCTTTGAAACAGAGCCACAGCTTCGTGAATTAAAGCCAAATCATGTTGTTGCCTGCCATCATGCGGAGGATTTCGTGTAGGTTGGGAGTGTAACTGCTACAGTCCGAAAAGTAAGGAGACAAAATGACTAATAAAGAAGTAATAAAAGCATTCTACCAGGAATTTTTTAATGACCATGACGTGGAGGCTGCAAAAAAGTATGTGAGAGAAGACTACATACAGCACAACCCTGGAGTTGGTCAGGGACGACAGGCTCTCATGGATGCCTTTGCTGAGAAATTTGTAGAGCATCCAGATTTTTGCCTCAAAATCAAATTCATGATTGAAGAGGATGATATGGTGGCTGTGTATTTAAAAAATGTGGATCCACAGGGAAACACAAAATGCCGAGTGGTGGATATCTACAGATTAGTGGATGGCAAGCTGGCAGAGCACTATGATGTTTTGCAGCCAGTAGATTAAAGGCTTGGATAGTCCTTATAAAAATTACAGAATAGGAGAATTAAAAGTGAAAGTTTTAGGAATTTCTTTTGGAAAGAAAAATGCAAACACAGATATTTTAGTAAAGGAGGCACTTTTTGGTGCCAGAGAGGCAGACCCTACTGCTGAAATAGAATTTATCAATACACTTCACATGAATATTGGCAGATGCCGTGGCTGTGGAGCTTGCTCTACACAGCTTGAAAAAGGAAAAGACAATGTATGTATTTTCCAGGATGATTTCCAGATGCTTGAAGATAAAATCAGAGAAGCCGATGCTATAGTGCTTGGCGCTCCAGTATATGCACTTCAGCCAGTGGGACAGCTTAAGGATTTCATCGATAGATTTTCTTGCCGTCATGACTATTCAGCTATAACATATGTTTTGGATAAGAGAAGAAGCGGTGAACTCCCAGGAAACGCAGATGATTTCCCGATGGAGAGATTAAAAAAGAGAACAGTATCTTACATCTCTGTAGGTGGAGCTATCACAGACGACTGGACATCAATGGGAACAGCCTCACTTCACATCTTTGGATTCCCTCCAATGATGAAGGTTATGGGAAACTACAATGCAAACTGTATGGGTACTACAGGAAATCCATATCTGGATGACAAGCTTATAAATGATATGCATGAGATGGGAAAAAGAACAGTGCTTGGTCTCAATGATGATTCAGTTGAGTTCTTCCGTCCGGAAGGAAAGCCACAGGAAGTGTGCCCAGTCTGCCACCAAAGATTACTTATGGTAAATATCGGTTCTACAACAGTAACATGCCCAATCTGCGGAATTCACGGAACACTTTCTATCGAAAATAACGGTATTTCTGTTGAGTTTACCAAGGAGGAGCAGGAAAGAGCACGTGGTACATTCAAGGGACTTCGCGAGCACACATTAGAAATCCAAAGCTTTGGAAGTATATGCGGTCCAAAGATTATGGCAAACAAAGAAAAGCTTGATAAGCTGATGAATGAACGTGTCAAGAATTTTGATACTGCTATTAATGCCAACTAGTCTGCTTTTTGCTTTAATACAGAACAGGAGGTAACTATGAGAGTAAAAGAGATTCAAAATATTGATGGCTTCTTCAAAGCATTGGAAAAATGCAAAGGGCGAGTAGAGCTTATCACTGATGAAAAGGATGTGTTAAATCTTGCATCAAAGCTTACACAGTTCATTGCTCTCACTGGGGTATTTTCAAATCCTGAGATTTCTGAATATGAAATTGTTTGTTATAACATTGATGATTTTCAGCATATTAAGGAATACTTGGTACCAGTAGAGGAATAGAATTAGTTTAAATAGCGGGATGAATATGTTTCATCTCGCTATTTTTTTATGGTCAACAGAGATATAAACGAAGACGGAAGAAAAAAGTCCTAGACTTTTCACATGCTGTAGTGTAATATGTTGAGGAAAAAATGTCATCGTGCGTTTTTGTATAATAAATTCAGATAATTTGAGGATTAGGATGAATAACAGATTTACTATAGCTTTACCAGATCAGGAGACTATTGAAGCGGCAAAGAAAGCAAAAGCAAAATTAGAAAATGACGCAGTGACCATCATGGATATTTTCACCTTCCAGACAAAAGTGTTAAATGGAGAGATAAGTGATGATAAAGGAATAGCAGAGCTTATAATCAAAGGTACGGTTTCTAATTATCATATTTATATTGATAGAAGATGTGTTACAAAATCAGATGGTACACTTATCACATATGCAGGAATGCTAGAGTAAAATTTTTATCGGAAAATTAAACAAATAAAAAAGAACATCCTTCT
>CAMNPQ010000080.1 GCA_946548305.1 uncultured Pseudobutyrivibrio sp. | reverse complement strand
CGCGCAGGACTTAAAATCCTGTGGTGGCGACATCGTACCGGTTCGATTCCGGTCTACGGCATTCACTCTTCGGAGTGTAAATTAATAATATGTGTGTGTAGCTCAGCTGGATAGAGCACTTGGCTACGGACCAAGGTGTCGGGGGTTCGAATCCTCTCACGCACGCTTAATTAAAAGAAAAAAAGAGATAGGTTTTCCTATCTCTTTTTTCTTTTAACTCACTGGCAGGCCGAACTCGAACAAGTTCGAACTCTCGCCAGCTGGCTCGGTCGGCGCTAAACGATGTCCACTGGACGTCAGTGCCCTCTCACGCACGCTAATATTTAAGAATTATTGCGTAACAGAGCAAATACTTAGAAGGGATAATATAATGTATGAAAAATAGAATGATGTTGATTGCTGCCATGATGTTACTCGCGCTTAGTTTGGCAGGATGTGGAAAAGAAAATGTAAGCGAATCAGCATCTGTGGAAAATGACGAGGAGCCAATTGTTAACATAGATGAAAACAAGTCAGAGGAGTTAACAGAAGATGAGCTTTCCTCAATCCAAGAAAAACTAAATTCAAATGAATATAACGGCTTTTTGAACCAGGGATTTGATTCTCCAGAGAAAATTGACTGGGGAAAGGTCTTTTATAACGGAGCCGAAATAGCATCAACAGATATTCCTTATGAAGAAATCCAAGCTGCTATAGATAAGCTTCATTGGAAGCAGGTTTATGGAGATGCAAGTGCTATAACCCGTAAAGACATGGTGGATTACATCAAAAGTCACACTGGCATGGATACGGATGCTATGGATTTAGGGTTAGATAAAGATTACACATATCTTGAAGAGTATGACAAATATTATTTATTCCGATATGATGCAAATTATGTACCATTTAAATGTGTATCAGGAATTAAATCTGATGATCTGTATCAGGTGACTCTGCAATATGATGAAGAGAGTGAAGACACTAATAAATTAGTGCCAAATAGAACTTTGACATTCATTAATAATGCTGGAGTTTATGAAATTCATTCTAATATCATAGACTTTGAAACAGGAAGTGATTCTGAGCAAAGTTTCGACGTGGATTTAGGAGCTGGTGGTACAGTCAAGGTATATACATATCAAGAAGATAGTAAGAGTTCTCGCATCACTTTGGTAAAAGATGGAAATTCTATTGATGATATAATCATTGGCATGGATTTTGGGGATGATAGATGGTCTATGGCTAAAATCAATGCAATAGGCTTTGTTGACTATAATCTGGATGGTTATAATGACATGATCGTTATAGGTGATGTCAATAATTCTCCAAAGGTATTGATATATCCATACAACACAGATATGGATTATTATATTTACATGCCAGATGAATCTTTGAGTTCATATGTAGAAGATAATATTTCAAACTATACAATTTCTGATGTGAAAAAATGCCTGTTGGGTGAATATCAAAATTCGGCAAAGGATTGGAAGGCGGCATATAAGCAGATAGTTCGTATATGCGATATTCAAGCTGAAGATTATGAACTGTCAGATATGACTTACGACCTAATCGATGTTGATGGTGATAATATGCTTGAGTTGGTTACAGATAATGTAGGTTATGGTCTTAGTCTTTATACTTATAAGGATGACCATTTGGTTTGTCTGATGAATGACTGGGGATATGGGGCCTTTGGAAATTATGGTTATGAATATGCCCCAGGCAAGAATTTATTGTTGAACTATAATACTGATTACGCAGGAGCGTTAGGTAAGTCGTATTACATGACCATCCAAGATGACGAGATTGTCACAGCTTATTGGACATACATCTATAACTTTAATGACAAAAATAATAATGGTGAGCCAGATGAAGACGAATATGATTATGAAAGCGATGAAATGGTAGAAGGAAAAATCGAATATTTTGCCGACGATGAAAGTCTTTCAGAAGAACAAATCAAAAATAAAATTGCAGAATTCGATGGTTACACCTATGAGGGAATAACTGGAACTAAAACAAAAGATATGATGTATCAGCTACTCCAATAGGGGTAGCTGATTGTTATGACAAGGAATTTATATTCAAAAAATATATTGGTATCCCGAAGAAAATGCTAAAGGATTTCCCTGATAGAATTGAACAGATGCAGGTAGGGATGCATATAGAGATTTAAAATCTATATGATACAATTCAATAGTATGTGGTATAATTTCTCCATTGAAATTTTCTTGGAGGTATTACTATGAAAGCGTATTTTGCAGGTGGATGTTTTTGGTGTGTGACACCAATCTATAAGATATATGGCGTGGACAAGGTAACCTGTGGGTATTCAGGTGGAGATGAGGTTAATCCTACCTATCAGGATGTTAAGGCTCAAAAGACAGGTCATAGAGAGACTATTGAGCTTACCTACGAGCCAGAAAATGTTAGCTATGATAAGCTTTTAGATATATATCTTGCTAATGTAGATCCGTTCGATGGAGAGGGGCAGTTTATAGACAAAGGCTTTTCATACACCTTAGCTATTTATTATAATAATGATAAGGAGCGTACAATTGCCGAGAGTAAAATCAAAGAATTAGAAGCTGATTCTGGCAAGAAAGCTCAAATAGCAATTGAAAAATTTAAAACCTTCTATGCAGCTGAAGAAGAACATCAGGATTATTATTTAAAGAATCCTGAGGCTTTTGAAAAAGAGATGATTGAAAGCGGAAGGCGTAAATAATCTACTTATAAAGGAGAAGGGATTATGCAGGAGAAACTTAAGAAGATAAAAGTATTATTTGGTGATGTAGATAATACATTACTGTGCCTTAAAATGTATAATGATTCTGGAAAGAGAATAGTAGGTTTTGAAAGTCCAGATGATTGGTTAAAATATAATATCAATAATAATGCCTATATAAAATGTCAGGCTCCTAGGGGAGTGAAAAAACTTATAGACGATTTGCATTTTAATCGAGGGGCTAAAATATATGGATTAACAGAATGTAGCAATTCATTTGAATATAATTCAAAATACAACAGACTCAGAGAATGTTATCCAGGTGTGTTTGAGCATCATGGTGACCTTATATCCACAGAAAGCCGTCACAAAAAGGTTTTAATTATGAAAATGATTGCTGAGCGTGATGGGTATAATATGGATGAGATAATGTTTATTGATGACAGTTATACTGAGATTATGGAAGCCTTTGGTGCAGGGATTTTATCCATGCATACAACGGAAGTGATGGAAAGATTTATGTAAACAAAATGCTCTGTAAGCTTAATAGCATACAGGGCATTTTTTTATTTAAGTAAATCCTCGTGATTAACTTCAGCTTTCAAAGTGAGTTCAAATATTCCATAACGGAATATCACAATAAATAAATAGAATAATTCACAAGGATTAATGTATTGAGATATTCTGATAAAGAATATAAAATATAACTTGGCTTAACTTTGAGAGGTGAAAAATTGATATATGTATTAAAAAGGGTATTGCAATTAATACCGATTTTGTTCGCAATTACATTTCTATCATTTGCGATGATGCGTCTTGCAGGCAGTGATGTTGTGGAGCAGAAGATGTTAAATACCGGTCAGGTAGTATCAGATGCTCAGCTTGAATTGGCAAAGGAAGAGTTAGGATTGAATCACCCCTTCTACATCCAGTATTTTAGGTGGTTGGGAAATCTAATACAGGGTGACATGGGAGTGAGCTATGTATCTGGCAAGGATGTATTTGAAACCTTCAAGTCAAAGCTTCCAGCCACCATACTGCTTACAGTGACATCAATATTGCTTACTGTTTTAATTTCTATTCCTCTTGGGGTTATTTCTGCAGTATTTCATAACAGATTAATAGATTACATAATCAGGTTTTTTAGTTTTATAGGAAATAGCATGCCTAACTTTTTCGTGTCATTACTTCTGATGTATTTGTTGGCAATAAAGTTAGATTGGCTTCCTGTTATATCTAGAGAAGTAAGTGCAGAAAGTATCATCATGCCAACACTTACACTTGCTATTGCCATGTCTGCCAAGTACCTAAGGCAGGTGCGCACTACAGTGTTAGACGAGCTTAGTAAGGATTATGTTGTAGGAGCAAAGGCCAGGGGCGTTAGGTTTTCGGCAACATTAATATTCAGCGTGTTAAAGGCAACATTAGTGACTATTATTACATTGCTCGCCCTTTCTATCGGTAGCCTGTTAGGTGGAACTGCTATAGTAGAATCTATCTTTATGTGGGATGGAGTAGGAAAGATGGCAGTGGATGCTATCACTATGCGAGATTATCCAATTATACAGGCATACGTAATGTGGATGGCAATAATATATGTGCTTGTTAATCTTATTACAGATATTTCATACCGATTCTTGGACCCAAGAATCAGATTGGGGGATAAGAAATCATGAAAAATAAAGTGAAATTCCAGCTATCCGCATCGTTTGTAATACTAATAATAGTTTGTGCATTATTTGCTAAATATATATGTCCCTACGATCCTTATGAGCAGGATTTATCCATAGCATATCAGGCACCAAGTATGGCACATCTTATGGGAACAGATGCCTATGGAAGAGATATGTTGTCAAGGGTGATTATGGGCGGACAGGTTAGTGTGCTGTCTACTCTGGCACTTGTTGCAATCATCAGTATTTTTGGAACAGCAGTAGGAGTAATATGCGGATATTTTGAAGGCAAGATAGACTTTGTGGTAATGCGATTGTCTGATTTGTGTCTGGCATTTCCAGGGCTAGTATTTGCCCTTGCAGTGGCAGCAATACTTGGTGGAGGTATCGTAAATGCGATAATTGCATTGGCTTTAATCAGCTGGCCTAAGTATTCCAGATTAGCAAGAGGGCTGACATTATCAATAAAGGAGAGCTCATATATTGCAGCAGCTAAGCTTGCTGGAGACAATGCATTTCAGTTAATAATAAGACACATTGTTCCAAATATCATAGGACCAATTATTGTTACAGCAACACTTGATATAGGAACGATGATGATGGAAATAGCTGGACTGTCCTTCTTAGGTTTGGGAGCTAAGCCACCTGTGGCAGAGTGGGGTAGCATGATGTCAAATGGCAGAAGCCTGCTACAGACATATCCATGGGTTGTATTATCACCAGGTATTGCCATATTTACTACGGTAGTTATATTCAATCTTTTCGGTGACAGAGTAAGAGATGAATTTGACAAAAAATAAAGAATAATAGGAGTATGAAAATGAAAAAGTTAGTAGCTATGATGCTTGCACTGACACTTACAGCAGCTACATTTATAGGTTGTGGCTCTGCAAAGGACAAGGCAGATGAGAGAAAAGAATCATCACAGGTAGGAACAAAATCCTTCGTATTCGGAGACACTACATTTAATTCAGAAAACGAAGAGGCAACAATCGACCCACATGATACATATTGCGGATGGGCATGTATCCGATATGGAGTAGGAGAGACATTATTCAAGTTCAACGACAATATGGAGCTTGAACCTTGGGTAGCTGAAAGCTATGAAAATGTAGATGAATTAACATGGAAAATTACTCTTAAGGATGGAGTGACATTTTCAAACGGCAAAGCTGTTGATGCAAAAATCGTTAAGGATTGTTTTGAAGATTTAATAGCAAAGCATGAACGTGCCAAAGGAGACCTTGCAATCGATACAATAGAAGCAGATGGTCTTGAGTTGACAATCAAAACCACTACACCAAAGCCAACACTTATCAATTATCTTTGTGACCCATATGGTTGCATCATTGATGTGGCAGAGGGGAATAATAATGGAATCGTAGTTGGAACAGGACCTTTTGTTGCAACTGAGCTTGTTACAGACGACCATCTTAAGCTGGTTAAAAATGATAATTATTGGGATGGTGATGTAAAGGTTGATGAAGTAACAGTGCTTACTATAACTGATGGCGACACACTTGCCATGGCTCTTCAAAATGGTGATATTGATGCAGCTTATGGTATGGCATATGCAAGCTATCCTTTATTTTCCGGGGATGATTTTTCATTCTCTAGTACAGCTACAAGCCGTGCATTTTATTTGCAGATGAACTACAATTCAGATGTAATTAAGGATGATGCAGTAAGAGAAGCAATCGCCCTTGGCATCGATAAGGAAGGGTTCGTAAATACCTTATTAAACGGCTATGGTTATGTGGGACAGGGGGCATTCCCTGACTCATTCCCATTTGGAAAGGGAGTCAATGCAAAATCTTACAACCCTACAAAGGCTAAGGAAATCCTAGAGACTGCTGGTTGGGTGGATACAAATGGAGATGGTATCAGAGAAAAGGATGGAAAGCCACTTACAATCAATTGGGTTTCATATCCTAGTCGACAGGAGCTTCCGCTTCTTGCGGAAAGTGCCCAGAGTACACTTAAGGAAATTGGCTTTGATGTAAAGCTTAATGTAACAGCAGACCATGGTACAATAGTATCAGAAAAGACAGGTTGGGACGTATATGCAGCAGCATTTGTTACAGCTGGTATTGGTGATCCAATGTACTTCTTCAGCACACATTGTCTTGCTGATTCTACAAAGAATCGCGGTGGCTATTCTAATGCGACCCTTGAGGAAATGGCAACTGAAATGAACAGCACATTTGACACTGATAAAAGAAATGAATTGGCTATAAAGATGCAACAGCAGATTATAGATGACGATGCATTTGTATTTTGCTCATTTCTTCGTATGAGCATGATTAGCAAATCAAATGTAACAGGCCTTGTGGCTCATGCCTGTGATTACTACGAACTTACAGCAGATTTAGATATTAAATAAAAGATTTAGGAGAGCTTACGCTATGGCAGACACCTTCTTTAAATATGATTCGGTAACAATTGAATTTGATGGGGAAGTGGCGGTGGATAGCGTAAGCTTTTTAGTTAATCCTGGAGAAATTCTTGGGGTAGTGGGAGAATCAGGAAGTGGAAAATCCACTATAATAAAATCCATTAACGGCATTCTCAATTCTGATGCATGTATAAAATCAGGCCAGATTATATATAATGACAAGAAGCTTCTTACACTTAATAATAGAGAAATGAGAAGAATTCGTGGCAAAGAAATAGGCATGATTTTTCAGGATTCCATAGGTGCCCTATGCCCTATTAGAACCATTGGCAATCAGATAGTGGAAGCCATTAGAGCCCATGAAAGGATAAACAAAGAGCAAGCGAGAGAAAGGGCTTTTTTACTGTTAGAAAAGTTTAATTTCAGGGATGTTAACAAGCTGTGGAAGTCTTATCCCTTTGAGCTTTCAGGTGGCATGAATCAGCGTGTTGGTATTGCAATGGCAATGCTGTTAAATCCACCCTTGCTTTTAGCTGATGAGCCTACTAGTGCTTTGGATGAGCAAGCCGCTAAGGCAGTTTTGTCAGAGCTAAAAAGAATGTCTGTAGAAAATGGCACCTCAATTATTATGGTGACTCATGACCCGCAGGCGGTAAGAGAGATTTGTGACCATGTTTTGGTACTAAAAAATGGAAATGTGGTGGAGCAGGGCAGCGTAAATCAGGTATTAAATAATCCTGAAAGTGACTATACTAAGGCATTACTTGATGCAGTGCCAGTTAGCAGGAGCGATGAATGGAAAATATCATTAGCGTAAAAAATATAAGTAAAACTTTTCATAGGAATTCAGGAGACAATACCGTTGCATTATCAGATGTTTCTTTTGAGGTATATAAAGGCGAAATTCTTGGAGTAGTGGGGCAGTCAGGCTGTGGAAAGAGCACACTGGCAAGGATTTTGGCCAGGTTAATAAAGCCTACAGAAGGACATGTAAAGACAAATGGCAGTATACAGATGGTATTTCAGAATCCCATCCAATCCTTTGACCCAAGACATACACTAGAGTACTCCGTGGCGGAAGGCCTTAAGAATAAACATGTGCCTAAGGCGGAAATAGAAAAAAGAGTATCTAATCTTTTTAATCTTTGCGGACTGGATGTGGATTTAAAAGACAAATATCCACATCAGGTTAGTGGAGGCCAATGTCAGAGAGCTGCAATAGCAAGAGCTCTTATAATGGAGCCTGATATTTTAATCTGCGATGAAGCCACCAGCGCACTGGATGTTACAGTACAAAAGCAGATTATAGATTTGCTTATGGACATAAAAGCACACAAGGATTTAACTATTATTTTTATCAGCCATAATCTTCCTTTGGTTGAAATGTTTTGCGAAAGGGCTATTATTTTAAAAGAGGGTAAATTATGCAAAATATATCAGAAGAAAACAGAGCCTATTGGCTAAAACGTGCCAAGGGCTATTCAGATGTTAATAAGGAAGAATTAGCAGGAATACAAAGGCAGACCTGGAGCAAATTCCTAATAGAAATGATTGATGAGCATTTCAAAGGAAAAGACAGGTCTGCTATAAAAATACTTGATGTTGGAGCAGGACCAGGGTTTATTTCCATCATCTTAGCAGAGGCGGGCTATCAGGTGACCGCCTTTGATTTTGCCGAGACAATGCTTGCTCAGGCTAAGGAAAATGCAAAAGAAACAGCTGAAAAAATTAATTTTGTTCAGGGAGATGCCATGTCTTTGCCCTTTGGTGCAGATAGCTTTGATGTGGTTTTTTCCAGAAATCTCACATGGAATTTGCCAGAACCAAAAAAGGCTTTCCAAAGCTGGCTTTCTGTACTTAAGTCAGGAGGGTTAATGCTTGTTTTTGATGCTAATTGGTATACCTATCTAATAGATGATGATAAGCGCAAGGAATTCGAGAAAGACCGTGAAAACGTTAAGCAGTCCAGCCTTGAGGACTACAATATTGGCGAAAATTTTGATACAATGGAACAGATTGCTTTTGAGATGCCGCTTACCAGACAAAAGAGACCTGAATGGGACGTGGACTATCTTAACAGCATCGACGCTGGTGAGGTGAGCAGCGTCTTAGACATAGGTAGTTTGTTGTATTCCGAAAAGGAAAAGATTAATTACTGCTCCACACCATTATTTATGGTGAGACTGGTGAAAGGGTAAATAGTTAATGGGTGAGTTACATTACATCGCCTTTGAAGATGAGGCAGATGATATCAAGGATAAGGTAGAAAGCTATTGGACTAAGCGTGCCGATGGATTTTTCAATCTTAGACATGACGAAATAGAAAGCGAAAAAGCCTCTCGTTGGGTAAAGGAATTTGAAAACCTGATAAAGCCAGCTACAGATAAGAAGCTTAATATCCTTGATATTGGCTGTGGGGCAGGTTTTTTTGAGGTAATATTAGGAAAATTGGGTCACAGTATCACAGGTATTGACCTTACTGAGGAGATGGTTGAAAAGACTGAGAAAATGATTCGTATATACGAATTGGATTCATCAAAGGTAAAGGCAATGACTGGTGATGCAGAAAAGCTTGATTTTGCTGATGACGTATTTGATGTGGTAATCAGCAGAAATCTTACATGGACATTGCCACATCCCGTTGATGCATACAAGGATTGGTTCAGGGTACTGAAACCAGGTGGATTTCTTCTTAATTTTGATGCAGAATATGCTAAGGGTGCCCACAATCTTAAGAGTCCGGAAAATCTTGCACACAAGGATATAGAAGACAGCCTTAAGGATGAATGTCATGATATTTATCACATGCTTACAATCAGTATGCTTGATAGACCAGAATGGGACCTGCAGGTTTTAAAAGAAATTGGATTTAAAGACGTAAAATATGATAAAGCTTTTGGAGATAGGATATTTTTAGAAAGGGATGAATTCTATATTCCAGATAAGATGTTTAGTATTGTTGGTATAAAACCATAGAGGGACTTATGGATATTAAACAGTTAAAATATTTCGTGGTTGCAGCAGATGTGGGGTCGTTTAGCGAGGCGGCAAAAGTCCTCTATACCACCCAGTCAAGTATAAGCAAAACAATCAGTAGCCTTGAAATGGAGCTGGGGTATTCCCTGTTTACAAGGGTAAGTAAAGGAATGGTGCTCACTCCCGAAGGGGTGATGTTTCACAAAAAAGCCAGTAGTATCGTGGCTGAGTTTGATGAGCTGGAGGCTGACAGCGGTAAAAGCAGAAGGGACATGGTTAGAATCAGTGCTAATCATAGCTCATGGCTTGCTAATTGCTTCTCAGACTTTTATGAGTCTTATAAGGACAGCAATCTGTGTTTTTGTATACATGCTGACACTACTTCTAATATTTTAAAAAGGATTCGCCTTATGGAAGATGAGGTGGGGTTTATTTATGTGTTTCCTGACACGAGATTACAATTTGAATATGAACTTAAAAAGTACCAGTTGAGTTTTGAAAAATTGAAATCTGTGGATGGAATGATATATTTTCAACCAGATGATGTGTTGCAGCAGAAACAGATTTCAGATGATATCATCCATGAGCTGAAATTCATTCAGTCAGAAAGAGATGAGTATCTCAGGTATGGAACCTGGAGAACCGAAAATGGTGACAAGGTCAATATCAAAGATGATATAGCAGTTATCACAAACAGTGATTATGTAATGCATGCTATGCTAGAAAAAAACTCCTTGGCTAATCTGTCTGCAGATAGCTTTAACAGCTTCGAAATGGGTATCAGACCCGGAATAAGACTGAAAAATGATAATGGGGAAATAGATTTTGGAGTTTTGACTAGTGATAAAGGTAAAGTGAGTGCTGGGGCAAAAGCTTTTATTGAATATATAAAAAAAGAACTATTAATGGGCAAAGGGGAGCCATAAATAATTAGAAAGTCGTAAAATTTACAAAAAACTATTGCACAAAATTGTGTAATATGTTATATTCTCTAACGTACTAGCGAAAAGCTAATACCAAATTTTTCATAACTCAGCGACCAAGGGCAACTTTGGTCGCACTCCCCGA
>CAMNPQ010000079.1 GCA_946548305.1 uncultured Pseudobutyrivibrio sp. | reverse complement strand
ATAATAATGCCCTCCATGAGTACATTTAAACACTTTTAATCACCAATGTCAATGTTTTAAATCACATAAAGAATTCTCCTCAAAAAATGATTTGTACGTAGTATATCAAACCTTTGTGAAAAAAATGGGTTTTTGTTATACCAGGGTGGCTAATCCCACGCCAAATACATAAATGGCAGAAAAATACGGTCATGGATATGTTCACATGACAAGCCGTCAAGGTATAGAAATTCCATTTATTCATGTAAATGATTTGGAAAAAGTAAAACAGGAGCTTGAGGCAGATATCATTTCAAGCAAACAAAATGGCTCGGATTTGGCTGCTGAACTAGTAAAAAAGTGAAAAATTGTGATACAGCTGTATTTACGTGTGGAACTAATGTTGATTTTGCATTAAAATATTTTAAAGAAGTATTACCAAATGAAGTCTATTCCATTGGGCCAGCTTGCTCAAGGGTATTACAGAATTATGGCATTACTCCAATAAAAGAAGCATCTATTTCTTCCTATGAAGGAATCCTGCTTTGTTTTAATGTGATAGACTGAGGTGAAATATTATATAAGAGGGGTATATTATGTGGACACTTCAAGCTGTTAGGACAATTATTAGAAGGGTATTTTTAGTTCTTGGCGCATCCTTTGCCATCATTATAATTTCTTTTATTTTTCATATTTTACAAGTAAATAAATATAACAATCTGGAAAGATATGACACTCCAGAAACAGTCTCCATGGATGTAACTGCAGATATTCATCCTAGGGGACTGCTTACTGACTCCTGGGAAAAAAATGACGCTTTCGAGAATACCATTATCAACGGAAAAATATACGAGACTACCATCACAAATAATTCTAAAAGTCTTTTGGTGGATTGGAAGCTTAGAGTAAACATCAAAGAAAGCTGCTGGATTAATAATGCATGGACTGGTCTTATGGAAATCCACCAGTTTGTGGGTGGAGAAGAAAAGGTTCAGACACTTGATTTGAGAAACTATTCTGCCGAGGATATCACCCTTGATTATGTTATGGGTGGACAGGATTTGCTGATTCCTTTAAATTCAGGAGACTATTTTATCTATCACCCTTATGAAGGGGCTGATTCAGGTGAAGTTCCCATTAAATCATCAAAGGATTTTGCAGGTCAGACAAACATTGGCTTTATTCTGTACAGCTTAAGCGGAGAAAATGATTTGTCTGATTTTGTAATGACCTATCATATTCACAAGTCATATTTTGCTGGACCTATAGGTATGACATTTATGGTTCTTATTCCATTGTGGTTAATGCTTATGCTTATCCTTGGAATAATTGCATGGATTGTTTTGTATTTTGAGTCTACCCTGTTTTATCAAAGCCAGATTATCACAGATATGTTTGGGCTATGCTCTACACTGGCAGATGAAAAAGACTATTATCACAATGGGCATTCAATAAGGGTGGCAAATTTTTCCAGAAAAATCGCAGAAACAATGGGTATGGACAAGCAGGATTGCGACATAGTTTATTATGGAGCACTGCTTCACAATATTGGAAACTATGCTGTGCCTGAGAGAATTTTAGGAAAGACCACGCCTCTCACCCCGGAAGATGAGAAGGTAGTTCAGATGCACACCATCAAAGGCTCAAAGCTTACTGAAAATATGAAGTCAATGCCACAGGCTGCCCTCGCAACCTTGTACCATCATGAAAGATATGATGGCAGCGGATATCCTACAGGTAAAAAAGGTGAGGAAATTCCACTTATTGCAAGGATTATTGCAGTTGCTGATAATTATGACGATATGATTCATGAACGTGCATACAGAGGCAGATACACTGTAGATGAAATAAAGCAGTTTTATAAGGACAATTCTGGCACATGGTTCGACCCACTTGTAGTGGATGTGTTTATGGACATGATAGATTCGATGGAAGAATAGGACGATTGGTATGGCGAAGCTTGATCCAAAGAAGATAAAGATTTTAATATTTGGCATATTAATAAATGTAGTATTTAGGATAATTGGACTTAAAATACAGTTTCCAGGCTTCATGGATATGACTGGCATAGTATATGCATCCTATTATGGTGGATGGCTGATAGGCTCTTTAGTAGCAGTGGGAAGTGGACTTATCACAGGACTCTTTGTTACAAAGGATTTATATTTGATTCCCATTGAAATAGTAGTGGCAATGTTGACCTATCTGCTCAGTAGGAATAACAGATTTTTTAAGAGTTTTTTTTCTGTGGTTAGTGTAGCTTTGACTATTGCTATTATAAAATCCATTATTTTGGCAATATTTGTATATGGATTGTTTGATGGCAAATTTAATATTTTCCTGGTGGACGCACTTTCTGATTATCTGGAAAATCTAGGGGTAATAGCCTTTTTGTGTCTGTTGATATGCAGTATCTACGTGTGCTTTGCCGATTCTTTGGTGGGCATGCTCATAATATTTGTTATTCGTAAAATTTTTCACCATCACAGAAAGAGAAAAAATGCCAGAAGGCTAAAAAAAGCATTGGGGGCAAAGGTTTCACTGACTATTCTTGCCCTGTCTTTTTTGCTGCCATTTACTGATGTACTTACAGCAAAGGCTGCAATAGATGTAAATTTTGTTCAGAGTATATATGACAGTGATAATGGATTGGTAGGTGGCTGCGCCAACGATTTGGCTCAAACCTCAGATGGAAGTATGTGGGTAGGCACATACGGAGGACTTTATCGCTTTAATGGCAAAAGCTTTGAACTTATGGATGCAGTAGATTCCATCAGATCCGTTCAATGCCTGTATGTGGATGATGAGGATCGACTTTGGGTGGGTACTAATGGTTCAGGCACATCTATTTTAGATGACAATATGAATGTTATGGTGCTTGGCATTAATGAGGGACTTCATTCCGAATCGGTGAGAGCTATAGTTCAGGGGCAGGATGGAGATTATTTCATAGGCACCACAGCAGGGCTTTCAATTGCAGAAATAGTAGATGGCAAAGCTACTATTGTGGATAATTTTGATGACATAGGTTATGTGAGCCGTGAGGCAGTAGGGGAAAATGGAAATGTGGCAGTGCTAAACACCACAGGAAATGTCACGGTGTTTATGAATAAAGAAACCAGGGCATATACCTCCTTTGAATGCAAGGAGGCCACAGCCATAGCCTTTGACAAGGAAGGTCGTTTGTTCGTCGGCACAGATATTCAAAAAATCTATGTATATCAGGAACAGGATGGAATTTACAAACAGATAGATACTATAGATACACCAGAATTAATCTATATAAACAATATATATTTCCATGAGAACGGCTACGGCTTTATAGCTGCCGATTCTGGTATAGGTGTGTTTGATGCTGATAAAAATGTGAATATCATCAATACTGGAAATTTTGACAGCTCTGTAGAGGAGATATTCGAGGACTATCAAGGGGATTTGTGGTTTACCTCCTATCGTAGGGGCTTGCTGTGCCTTAGCCACTCAGCCTTTATTGATTTGTTTGGCATATGCAACACAAAGCCAGCTGTCACCAATGTGATTGTAGAAAAGGATGGACTTAAATATATTGGCAGTGATGATGGACTTGTGATACTTGACACGGAAAATGGAAAAAGTATCACAAACGAAATGACGGATTTCTACAGCGGTATCAGAGTCAGAACCATGACTATAGATAAATCGGGCAATCTTATTATTGCAGGCTACGGAAAGCCACTTATGAGTCTGTATGCTGATGGCACTTTTTCAAATTATATTCAAGGAGAACAGCTGACAGATAGAAAGCAGAGATTTGTCACCACTCTATCAGATGGCAGGATACTAGTTTCCAGCGAAAGCGGATTGACCTTTATTTCAAATAATCAAATAGAATCCACTATGGAGCTAGGGGAGGAATTAGGAAATGCCACCATATTAAATGCTATAGAAACTACTGATAATACAATTTTAGCTGGCAGTGACGGAGATGGTATTGTTGTAATCAAAGATGGAAGGGTCGCAGGATTTATAGATAAAACTGATGGACTGTGCTCTAGTGTAATCCTTAGAATTGTTAAGGACAAAAATAGTTCGGGATATTTTGTAATGACTGGCAGTGGCATTTGCTACATGGATGCCGACTACAATGTAAAAGAGATTTCAGGAATCCCATATTTCAATAACTATGATTTGTTTCAGGCTAGCAATGGAAATGTGTTCATTATAGGTGGAGCTGGTGTATATGTAATACGTTATGATAGCTTGATGGCGGAAGATTCCGAGGCATCCTACACCCTTTTGGATTCAAAGGCAGGATTGCCAGGCAGCCTTACCAGCAATGCATGGAATTATGTGGACAAAGATGGAAATCTATACCTATGTGGAAGCACTGGAGTATACACCTTAGATATAAACAATTACGGAATGCAGGTAAATAATTACAAGACGAAAATCACCGGTGTTTCTTTGGATGGCATATATCATGCTGTAACAAGCATGGATTCTATAGTCATTCCAAGGGGCACAAACAGGGTGGAAATTTCTCTTGATTTGAACAATTTTACCCAGACAGACCCATATATAAGATACTATTTATCAGGGGTAGACAATGAAAAGACCACAATTCAGTCTAGTGCGCTTGACGGTATATCCTACTTTAGGATTCCTTATGGTACTCATGAATTTCACATAGAGGTGCTGGGGGATGATAATTTACAGCTGGTAGAGCAGGTATACCCGATTGTAAAGGAGCGAGAAATATTTGAAACTACCCAATTTAAAATGTATTTCTATGGAGAAATCACTTTAATAGTTTTGTCAATCATCAGCTCCATGGCAAATGGCACAGTATATATGCTCACCAAGAGGCAGAAGATAGAGCATGAAGAGATAGTAAAAAAGCTTCAGCAGGAAAAGACCCAAGCATTGGAAAAATCCCTTAGGATGGAAGAGGACGCCAATAAAATGAAGTCGGAGTTTTTGGCGAGCATGTCCCACGAAATCAGAACTCCTATAAATGCCATCATTGGTATGGGTACTATGATTACCAGAGAGTCAAAGGAGGACACCACCAAAAAGTACGCCTGGGACATTAGAAATGCCAGCAAGACTTTACTTGCCCTTGTAAATGATATTTTGGACTTTTCAAAAATAGAATCAGGAAAGCTGGAGCTGGTACTTAGTGACTATGATTTAAGTGTGCTGATAAATGATTTAATCAACATGATTAAACCTAGAGTGGACGAGAAAAAGCTGGAGTTTGAGATAAACATAAATCCTGATATACCAGTTCATTTGTATGGCGATGATGTTCGTATTGAGCAAATCATAATGAACATCCTAAGCAATGCTGTTAAATATACTCCAGAGGGAAAAGTGACCTTCAACATGGATTATGAGCGTCTGGACGTGGACGAAATAGCCTTAAAGGTAAGTGTCACTGACACTGGAATAGGTATAAAAAAGGAGGATATATCAAAGCTCTTTTCTCCATACCAGCGTATAGATGAGCAGAAAAATAAAAAGATAGAGGGTACAGGTCTTGGAATGAGTATAACCAAGAGCCTTCTTGAAAAAATGGGAAGCAGCCTGGAGGTGAGCAGTGTATATGGACAGGGATCTACATTCGCATTTACAGTAAATCAAATTACTAAATCTGACGAGGTGATTGGTGATTATAAATTAAAAGCAGAGACAGCTGCTACAGAGGATGATTTGGAAAGATTCCATGCTCCAAATGCCCACGTACTTGTGGTGGATGATGTGGAAATGAACCTGATAGTTGCAAAGAATCTGATGAAACGTATTCATGTGCAGGTGGAAACAGTATCATCTGGAGCTTTGGCCGTGGATTTATGCCAAAAACGTAAATACGATATTATTTTCCTTGATGCAATGATGCCTGGAATGAGTGGAGAGGAAACCTATGTAGCTATCAAAAAGACCTGCCCATACAATCAAGAAACTCCAATAATAGTGCTTACTGCAAATGCCATAAAGGGCGCAAGGGAAGAATACCTGGCGGTAGGATTTGATGATTATTTATCTAAGCCTATAGATGGTATCAAGCTGGAGGCTATGATAGAGCGTTTCCTTCCAGATGATAAAAAAGAATATGAATTCTCACAGGATGATGCTGAAAAGACTGCCGTAGCGGAAGAAAATGAAATAGTAAAACAGCTTAGAAGCATTAAGGAAATGGATGTGGACGCTGGAATAAGCAGTGCAGGAGATATGGACACATACCTTGTGGTTTGTCGCAGCTTTTTTGATACCTCTAAGGAACGCATGAGTATGATACGGGATTATTATGAAGCTGGGGATATTAAAAACTACACTATCCAGGTACATGCTCTTAAATCCTCTGCAAGATTAATAGGGGCAAATGATTTATCAAAAAGAGCTTTAGAACTGGAAATGGCAGGAAAGGAAAACAACGAAGCTGTCATTATCGAAAATACGGACACAGTTCTGGAAACCTATAAAAGCATTTACGACCAAATGACTGGAATTTATGGTGACAGCAGTGATGAGCAATCAGAAGGTTCTGATAAAGAGCCTATTTCAGATGCTGTATTACAAGATGCTTACATGGCATTGAAAGAGCTGGTACCACAAATGGAATATGATGCTATCGAAATGCTTTTAGAAGAGGTTATGGAGTACAAGCTTCCAAAGGACGATGAGGATAAATTCCTAGAATTAAAGAAAGCTATGAAGGTTTTCGATTGGGATAAGATGGAGCAAATATTAGGCTTATGATATAATAACTCGAATGGGGAATATAATATCAAACACAATTTTTAGACTATTAATGAGGGAAATGAGCGATGAAAAAGCCTGAAAAAAACATATCACTAAATATCATTACGATAGTAGGCGCAATAGTTTTTAATGTCCTGCTATCATATGTAACTTATAAATCTGGATTTCCAATGTATTTTGATGCAATAGGAACTATAGGTGCAGCTGCAGTGTGCGGTATGCTCCCAGGCTTTTTAGTTGCAGTTTCCACAAATCTGTTATGTACGGTATTTAATTACAATGCTATATACTATGCTTCTCTTAATATGCTAATGGCGGCAGCCTCTGCTTTTTATTTTCAAAACAGACGCTTCAGAAAAAAAGGACACATAATAGGCTTCATATTTGTACTGTCTGTTATAGCAGGTGTCTTTGGTGGTATTATTCAAATCATATTGCTTGGAAAGCCTCAGTTTGTAGAGCTTTCTCATTTGAGCGATTATCTTAGAACAGTTTATCATTTTAATTACACAGCCAGCTTTTTAATTATAAATGTATTTTTGAATTTCATTGAAAAGGGCATTTCCGTTGGGCTGGTTATTTTAGTACTTAAATTTCTCCCAACTACTAATTTAGAGGGAATAGCAAATGCCGTGTGGAAGCAGCGACCTTTTACAGATATAGAAATGAAAAGGATGAAGCTTTCATCCAAGAAAAACGGCAATAAATTGCAAAGCAGGGTTACATGGATGCTGGTAGTTGCAGCAGTTTCCATGACTGTGATTATGGGAATCATAAGTATACATCTGTTTTATTCCAATGAAAAGCTTACATATACCTCAAATGCCATAGGTGCAGCTAAAATGGCATCCAATGTAATCAATGGAGACAAAGTAGCTGATTATATAAACCGTGGGCATGAGCTAAAGGACTATGTGGAGACGGAAAACAAGCTCTACGACATAAGGAATAATTTCAAAGGGGTAGAATACCTTTACGTTGTAAAAATTATAGATAAAGGCTGCCAGGTTGTGTTTGATTTAGCCACAGAGGAGGTAGAGCCATATCAAAACGGAGATATCATTCCTTTCGAGGAGGCTTTTGAACCATATTTACCTGCTTTGTTTGCAGGAGAAGAAATTGAGCCGATTGAATCCAATGACGTTACAGGATGGGTCATTACCAAATATTATCCAGTGAAAAATTCTGCTGGTGAAACTGTATGCTATGTAGGTACAGATGTTGAGATGACATTTATCTCTGACTATCTTTTCGGTTATATAACAAAGACAATTCTCATTTTCTCAAGCTTTTTCATGCTGATATTGGCACTTGGTGTTTGGCTGTCAAGATACTATCTGGTGTATCCTATCAATAGTATGGCGGCACTCACTAATGATTTTATGTTGGAGGGTGATAACCAGACAGTATTAGAGGAAAATGTAAAAAAGATAAAGGGACTGGAGATAAAAACAGGTGATGAGATAGAAAATCTCTATGATGCTTTGTGCCGAATGACTGAAAATACAGCAGAAAAAATGAAGGACGTTAGACACCAGGCGAAGGCTATAAACCAAATGCAGACAGGACTTATTATTACCATGGCGGATTTGGTGGAAAGTCGTGACTCGGACACTGGCTATCACATTCAAAAGACAGCTGATTATGTAAAAATCATTTTGGCTGGATTGCAGAAAAAGGGATATTATGCTAACAAGCTGACACCTAAATTTATTGCTGATGTGGAAATGTCTGCACCACTTCACGATATAGGAAAGATAAACATACCAGATGCGGTATTGAACAAGCCAGGAAAACTTACTGATGAAGAATTTGAAATAATGAAGACCCACACCACAGCTGGAAAGCAGATTATGGAAAAGGCAATCAGCACGGTTAAGGGAGAAAGCTATTTGAAGGAAGCCAGAAATATGGCAGCCTACCACCATGAAAAGTGGAATGGAACAGGTTATCCGGAAGGCTTAAAGGGAGAGGTAATACCTCTGTCTGCAAGAATAATGGCAGTGGCAGACGTGTTTGACGCACTGACTGCAAAACGTGTATACAAGGATCCTATGCCATTTGAAAAGGCAATGGATATTATAAAAAAAGATGCTGGGTCACATTTTGACCCAAAGTGTGTAGAAGTATTTGTGGAAGCTGAAAAGGAAGTAAGGAGAGTACTTAGAAAATATCAGGATTAATTCTCTAAGGATTAATAGGGGGCTTGAGTATTATGAAGGGGATTAGAAAAAAGGCTTTAGCAACTGCATTTATTGCATCCACAGTTTTTATGGCTGCAGCTTTTTGTGGTGTCACTCAATCCTTTGCAAAGAATGTGGATGGAGTGTCCACAGCCACAGAAGAATTAGGCAATAACGGAGGCGGCTATGCAGTATCAAATCAGCTTGGAAAAGTAGGCTATGCAGTGAGGCTGTATGATGCAACCAATGGTCTTCCTACCTCAGATGCCAACTTTGTGCTGGCTGCCAGTGATGGATATATATGGATTGGAAGCTATGGTGGTGTCATAAAATACGATGGTGCCAGTTTTGAACGTATGGATTCCAAAACAGGGCTGACAAGTGGCAAAACCCTATACGAAGATACAAAGGGCAGAATCTGGGTAGGAACTAATGACAATGGCATAGTGGTAATAGATGGTGAAAAGACCACTCAGATTACATACAAGGAAGGTCTGCCATCATCAACTATCAGAGCACTTACAGAAGACTCGGCAGGAAACATATATGTGGGAACTACAGGCGGAGTGTGCCTGATTGATGCGGATTATAATGTAACAGCAATAAACGACAACCATTTGCAGAATAAATACATAACCTATATGACCGCAGATTCCTCTGGAAGAATAATGGGAAATACCAGAGATGGGGATTTATTTATTATAAATAACAAAATGGTCACATATTATTATGCAAGCTCTGACATAATAGATAATATGATTACCGTAGTATATCCTGATCCAAATTCAGTGGATGATATCTACATTGGAGATGATACAGGACATTTGTATCATGGTAGCATTTCCAAAGGCTTAAAGAACCTTACCCAGACTGATTTGTCAGAATATATGGGAAAGCTTTCAAATATCACTTATGCCTGCGGCAAAATCTGGGTTATAAGCGATGATACCATAGGCTACATGGATGGCGAAAATGGTTTTTGCCCAGTGGATGTTAAGCCCTTATATGGAGCGATTGAAATGCTTACTCAGGACTATCAGGGAAATATTTGGATAGCATCCACCAGACAGGGTGTGGCTGAAATAGTCACCAGCAATTTCCAAAATGTCACTGATTTTGCAGGTATTGAGCAAGAGGTAGTAAATACCACCTGTCTTTTAGATGGTAATTTATATATAGGTGCAGATAAAGGCATCAGAATAGTAGACAAGGATTATAAAAGGGTAGAAAATGATTTGACTCAAATTTTGGAGGATACCAGAGTCAGATGTATCACTGATGATAAGGATAAAAACCTATGGATATCCACCTATACCAATGGTCTTGGGCTTTTATGCTATTCCAATACTGGAGATATCACATACTATAATGAGAAAAACGGATTTATAAGCAATAGTGTTCGATGTACCTACAATCTTTCTGATGGAACGATTCTGGTTGGCACCAACAAGGGTGTAGCCTTCATTAAAAACGGTGAAGTGGTAAAGACTATCAGCGCAGCTGATGGATTGGAAAATGAAGTTTGCCTTACAGTATGTGAGGGAATAAATGGAAATATTTATATAGGTACTGATGGAGGAGGAATTTATTCCTATGATGGCACCAGCCTTACTAATATAGGCAGGGATGATGGACTCACATCAGATGTTATACTTCGAATAAAGCCAGACAGTAATAATAATGTGGATTGGATAATCACCTCCAATTCCATTGAATACATTAAAGATGGCAGTATTATTAATATAAAAACCTTTCCTTACAACAACAATTTTGATTTGTTTTTCAATGATGATAATGAAATCTGGGTGCTGTCATCCTATGGAGTATATAGGGTGTCTGCCACGGAAATGCTAAATAACGATATCACAGAATATGCTATCTATAATTCCGCCAGCGGACTGACAAGCATACCTACCGGCAATTCCTTCAGCGCATTGGATGAAGCTGGAAATCTGTACATAGCAGGACGCTCAGGAGTGAATCATGTAAACATAAATG